>CAYOIS010000154.1:0-4987 GCA_964404055.1 uncultured Anaerolineae bacterium
CCCGCGGGGGAGACAACCGCTCCCTTGAATCAGCTCAGCAATCCCTCTCCTCTCAATTGGGCCCCCTAAGATGAACAGCCTTTGAGCTTGCTCTTATTTTAACCAAATTGTAACCGATTTTAAACCAGCTTGTAAAGTTGCCAGCTGAAAATTGTATTGTAATACTTGACCGGCGAGGGGACAATGCGCTACGAGGACCTTATACTTACTTGTAAGGATTGTGGGGGGCGTTTCCTTTTTAGCGCTGAAGAGCAGAGGTATTACGCTAAAAAGGGCCTGAAGCACGTCCCTAAAAAGTGCCCAGCATGTCGTGCCCGCAGAAAGAAAATGATGGCCAGCCAGTGGACGCAAGTTGTGTGTGAGGCCTGCGGAGCCGAAACAAAGGTTCCTTTCAGGCCTAAGGGGGTGAGGCCTGTCTATTGCTACGATTGCTTCAAGAAGCTTAACTCCTCTGGCCAAAGGAAATAGTAAGGGAAAAACAAAAAGTCCCAGGGCCTAAGCTCAGTTAGGGTAAAAGCGAGGGAGGAATAGAGTTTTTTTCGGGCTTGGGGATTGCAACCGGCTACTTTTAACCCATTTTTCAGAAGTTTATCCACTTCTGGCTCTTGGAGCGAGGAGAAATTAAAATCCCCCGCTGAAGAAAAGAACGGGGAAAGGTCTAAATCAGGGCCGAGCGGGATGGAGAAAACGGCAACCTGAAAATAGCCACCGAAGAGGGCTTCCAAAAAGTTTCCCCATTCCATTACCCAAACTTCCGCATCAATACCTATCGCCCGGTAATACCTCGCTACCCTTAAAGCAATCGCTTCCCTGACCTTGTTTTCACCATTGACCATAATCCCAACCTTCGGGGCCATGCCTTCCTTAAACCAGCCCCTTTCCTCAAGGATTTTTTGAGCTTCAGCGGGGTTGAACGGAGGCAAGTCCGGCTCTTCTTCAAGGTGGCCGGGCAGGAAGGGCCCTTTAGCCAGTATTCCTTCCCCGTTAAGCACTTCCCTTAAAAGCTCTTCCCGGTTCACAGCCATAACCAAAGCTCTTCTTACATCTGCCTCCTTCAGAAAATGGTCTTTAAGGTTGAAAGCCAGGAAATATAGCTCAGGGGATAATAGCCTTGCGGCCTCTTTTGGAGGTATTTCTTCCCCCGGCTTTAGGATGAAGGCTCCGATTTCCCTTTCGCGGAAAGCATTTAAAACTTCTTCCCCAGAGCCGTAACGCCGAAAATGCACCCTTTGGAAAGACCTCTTTTCCCCCGGATAAGCTTGGAATTTTTCCAAGGTTATTTCACTTTCGCTCCATTTAATTATCCGGAAGGGGCCAGTGCCCTCAAGCCTATCTAAGGGAGGCAAAGAAGGGAATGAAGGAGGACGGGTCAGCCTTAGTAAGCCCAAGTCTGAGATTAGCGAACAATCGGGCTCTTTAAGGGTAACGAGAAAAGATTGCTCACTTAGCACTTTTATGCTTTCCAAAAGGGTTGATTTAGAGCTCAAGGGACCACGGTGCTCTGGGCTAAAGGCTGCCTCTAAGAAGGTAGCGGCATCAAAAGCCGTGAGTTGTTTCCCAGAATGCCAGAATATGCCCGATTTTAAGGTGAAAGTTATCGCTGTCCCTTCAGGCGATATTTCAAAATTGGCGAGATTGGGCCTAAGATTTCCGGTGGGGGACAAAGAGAGGAGGCTTTCAAAGGCTAAGTCCACAGGAGAAATAGGTCCAAGAGGTTTAGGAAGCCAGAGCCAAGAGGGTTCAAAACCTTCCACAAAACCCACGATTATCTCCGAGAACTCAAGGGTAGCATCTTGCCCTTGAGGAGTCCAAACAGGGGTTCCAGTGGGACGAGCAAATTGACAAGAGCCCAGGACTAAAACAACTGCGAGCAGAATTAGAAGACCTTTAGTCATTCTCTTGTTCCCACTAAGAAGACAGCACGCCAAGGTTTGTATCGGCTGAAAAAGGTGTCGCGGCGGATTATCCTATCCCCTTCCCTCACTATGCGCCTTATTTCTACATCCAATCCATCCACTGGCCATTCCACTTGCTTTATCACCCCTTTAGGCAAAGTTGGGTCAGGACGATATTCCGGAGGGCCATGGGGAATAATGTTGGAAGTGAAAGGCCCTTCCATCTCTACTGTCCGGCCGGTCGGTGCGCTGTAGAACCTGAAGGTAAGGATGCCGTTTTCCTCATCCACTTCGCTCTCTATGAGGAGGTAGTAAGGGGTATCATTGCGGAATTTAAAGTCAGCCCAAGGGATGTAGACGGTGGCGTCCATGCCTACAGGCGGCTCATACCAGCGGACTCGGAATGCATGGGGGTATCTTTCAACGATTTCATACCCACCCCAGAAAGCCGCTCTGAAGAGGGTTGAGGAAACTTGGCATATACCACCGCCAACGTCTGGGATGGTAGCCTCACCCCAGATGATGAGCGATTCCTCGTATCCTTCGGCCGCAGTCACAGGGCCGAGGTATTTCCCAAAGGAGAAAATTTCTCCTGGTGGTATCACAATCCCGTGGAAGCGGGCAGAAGCAACTTTTATGTTCTGAACCCTTCCCGGCGATGACCCTTTAAATACTGTCGTCCCAACGGCCACAAGCTCCTTTATCCCCAAGTTAGGAGCATCTTCTGTAGCCACAGCTGGCCTTATGATTTCTACCGGCAGTTCCAATTCTTTCTGTCCCTGGATTATTGCCTTGCGGATGGCTTCGGTAGCTTCGTCAATTTTAAGGGAGTACCCTTCTTGGCTGTATATGATTGGGATTAGCCTGCCTGTAGTGGGGTCAAAATCAAAGCGCGCATCCCTCGGCTCCCGGTTTATGATGGCCGCGAGCTTTTGCAAAAATGTTTCCACTGCTCCCTCATCCACATCTATTTCTATCCTGGTGCGGCTATCGCCGGTGGGAACCTGGCGAAATTTGAGCCAGGAAGCAATGGTGGCAGGGTCCACTCCGAAAGAGCGGTCTTGGAAGCGCAGGATTAAGGGGGAGCGCAATGCCTCCTCAGCTTTGGCCCGGGCGGAGGAAGTGTCGGCCACGGAGGCGGGCAGAACCTTCACGTCCACTTTTACTTCGCCAGGCTGCATTGAGGCTATCGCTTCCTCAATCCTCTTGAGGGTTCCTTCCAAATCAACTTCAAGGCCATCCTGCGGGGTAACTTCCAACACCGATAGGTCCGGCCCCAATTTCAAGCTTCCATCCCTGGAGGGTCGGTTCAGCTCGGTAGCGATTCTGTTGAGGATGGTGAGGGTCCTACCTCGGTCAATTTTCACTACAGGGCGGAGGGTTATGCCTCGGATTAAAGCTGTGGCTTGATTTCTAAGCCTTTCTAAAAATGGGCCTTCCCTGCCTATCCTGTAAGCCAACTGGGCAGTTTCCTTGGCATCAACGACTGCTCCTGCTTCTCCAGCTGAAAGCTCCCAGCGCTTTTCCCCAAAGGTGAGGAAGAGGTCATAGCCTCGGTAGCCTGAGAATTCTTTTTCCAGAATACGTTCGGCTTCGGAGAGGGAAAGGCCACTTAGGTCAAGGTCCAGGACTTTGACTCCGGGATAAATGCGGCTTATGAAAGCATTTTGGTAGAAAAGGAAAGCGGGGATTAGGAGAAGGGTGAGGCTCAGGAAGACGTAGAAAGCCAGAGCAATAGCCCTCAATTTTCCTCCCCCGGAGCCAATTCGGCAAGTAAGGCTTGGACCTCTTCATCGGAAATTTGTTCAAAGTTCACGTAGAAGGCCCCAACGGCCCAGAAAGGGGAAGGGGTGTAAAGGCAGATGACTTTATCGGCTTCTTGGCGGAGTTTTTCCACAGTATCGGGTGGAGCGACGGGTACTGCCAAGATAATTTGAGAGGGGTTTGAGGCCCTTATAGCCCTGAGAGAAGCGATGGTTGTAGCGCCGGTGGCTACTCCGTCGTCCACTAAGATGACGATTTTCCCCTGTAAGGAGTATCCCTCGCGCCCACCGCGGTAGGCCTGGATGCGTTTGCGGACTTCTTCTTTCCGGCGTTCTGTTTCTTTCTCAATGTATTGCTTAGGAACGCCCATGAGGCTGATGCTCAATTCATCTAAGACTATTGTACCATCGCTGGCTACGGCTCCTATGGCCAGCTCGGGGTTGCCTGGGGCACCAATCTTGCAGGCGACAAAGACATCCAATGGTAAGCCGAGGGTTTTGGCCACCTCATAGGCTACCACTACCCCTCCCCTTGGGATCCCTAACACTATAGCATTGGGATTGCCTTTTAAGTCCAGGAGCTTTTGGGCCAATAGCTTTCCGGCCTCATGCCGGTCGCGGAAGAGCATTTTTACCCCCTAATTTTAGCCTTAGCTTTGGCAAAGTTTACAGCCTTTTCCACCGCTTCCTTCGGGGTTTCAGCTTCTACAATGTCTTCTATCCTCTTCCTTTCCCGGAAGAGTTCCCATGTTTTCAGCCCTATTACGGGTATTCCGAACTTTAGGGCGAAGGCAATTTCCGAGAGTGTCCCGTATTCACCATCAATAGCTATAACGGCTTGGGCTGAGCGGACCACTATAACGTTTCGGGCTTCTCCCATCCCTGTAACGATGGGGATGTCCACGTAGGGATTGGCATCGTTGGGGTCAGTTCCTGGGAGGATTCCAACTGTTAAGCCTCCTTCGGATTTAGCTCCGCGGCAAGCGGCTTCCATTACACCGCCTAATCCTCCGCAGATGAGGATAGCTCCTCTTCTGGCTATTTCTCTTCCTACTTCTTCAGCCAAAGCGGCCGTTTGGGGGTCACAGAAAGCCCCACCGATAACAGCTATCCTCAGCATGTTAAACCTCCAATTTCTTTTTACCACGCAAGTGGGATTGAGGCAAGAATTAATGCTGAGACAAATTGCAATAAAGCGGTAAAATTGGCTCATTTTATGGCGTATACGATGAGGACGCTGGGGTAGACATCCGTGGGCGCTTTATCATTGACCCAGACTTTATCGTGCGAGCAATGGAGGTGTTGATGCCCGAAGTGGGACGGAACCTA
>CAYOIS010000155.1:0-4980 GCA_964404055.1 uncultured Anaerolineae bacterium
TAAGGCAAATCCAAAGGGGATAAAATGCATTACGGTATCCCTATGCGGAAAGCTTTCATCAATTTTGTCTGGCAATGGGTATTCTTACCCGGCTTAATAGCCTTTATCCTGGCTGGCCTCTTCACAGGCCTGCGAGGTATACATACGAGCATTTCTCGCCACGAAGCTATAGCTAAGTTTGCTGCTCAAAGGTTAGAAAGAGAGATCACTCACTTGAACCACCACCTCGCCTCTTTGGCCGAAGAGATCAAAGGTAAATCTCCACAGGAGGCAGCCTACATCCTGAACAAAGCTTTGGGGGAAGGATTCTTTGAGAGCTTTTACCTTGTGGGCCGAGACGGGACTCTATTTCTGTCCATACCTTCCAGCTCTTTGCTTCCCAGCAAATTTTCACCCGAGGGCTTTTCTCTTATCCAAAGCCCTGAAGGCCCTACTTACTTATTCCTCACCTTCAAGGACCAAGAAGGCTACCTGATTGCTTCAATCAGTCGTTATCATCTCCAGACCTTCATGGCCCAAGAGCTTTCGCCCATTTATGATGGCCAGCTTTTCTTAGCCAATCCCCAAGGCCAGATTTTCCCCCTATTCCCTCCAGGTTTGCGAGAAAAAGCCATAAGCTCCAAGTCTTTTAGGGTAGCTTTTCCCATCCGAAACTCTAACCTTACTGTAGTAGCAACTTTTTCCCTCTTTAAAGTCACGGCCCAATTCTTAGCCCTTGGGTTTGCCTCTCTCCTATTTGGGGTTTTACTGTGGGCTATTGGAATGCGGACTGGCCTAAAGCATATAGAAAGGATGGCTATAAGGCCTCTGGAAATTATGCTGGAAGGGATAAAGAGCCTGAGGGAAGGGGCAATCTCAGCTGATTTCCCTCGCTACTTACCTGGAGCCGCTGCCGAAATCAATTACCTCCTCTCTTCTTTCAGAGAAATGGCTGAGGAAATCACTGCTGCCCAGAGCGCTTTAGCCCGTTCCGAGAAGGAGAAAAGATTAATCCTGGAAGGGGTCTCAGACCTGGTTACTTTCCAGGACACGGAGCTAAGGATACACTGGGCAAATAAAGCTGCAGGGGATTCTGTAGGGAAAAGGCCTGAAGAGCTGGTAGGAAAGCACTGCTACGAAATCTGGCATGGGAGATTTTCACCTTGCCCTAATTGCCCCGTGTTAGAAGCCATACGAACCGATTCTTACCAACAGGGCGAGGTAACTTCCCCCGATGGCCGAGTGTGGTTCATAAGGGCAAGGCCTTTGAAGGATGAAAATGGTAAAATAATAGGGGCGGTGGAGACTACCACCGAAATAACTCAGCAACGCCGAGCTGAGGAAGAGCAGAAAGCTTTAACCGAAATACTCCAAGCCCTCAATGCCCTGGAAGCCAGGGAAGCTTTCCCCACCTTAGCTGAAAGCCTTTCTCGGCTTCTGGGATGCCAGAGGATTGTGCTCTTGCTCTTTGATAAAGAAACTATGACCTATCGCATAATCAACCTCAAGAGTGAACTTCCAGTTCCCGAGCTCTGCGATGGCACCACTTTTGATGCCCAAAAGAGTGCAGTAACAGAGGCCCTCTTGGCTGGGGAAATAAACTACACCACAAACTTGGAAGAATACTCCTCTTTTCCGATAGAGAAAGCAGTTGCTCAAGCAGGCTACCGCTCAAGGATTGTTTTACCATTGCGCTTTGAGGAGGAGCTAATAGGTGTTCTGGCCTTGCTCAGCACCCGCCCTGAGCCTTTCTGGGAAGGGAAAATTGCTTTCCTTCGCCAGGTGAGCAATGCTTTAGCTATAGCATTGGCCAGAGACCGCTTCCTTCAAACCGAAAGAGAAGAGCGGCATTTGGTTCAGACCTTAGCCGAGACTGTTGCCCTAATCTTAAAGGCTCAATCTCCTGAGGAATTCCTGGACCTCATTCTGGAAAAAGCGGAGCAAATCGTCCCGGGTGATGCCTTCAACCTGATGTTTATCATAGGTGATTACGCCCAGGTGGTCGCCCACCGAGGCTACGAGAAATGGGGGGTAGAGGATAAAATCTCTTGGCTTAACTTTCACCTTACGGATTACCAAACCCTCCGGAAAGTTTACGAGAGTGGAGAGCCTCTGCTTATCCCCGATACAACAGTTGTGCCGTGGTGGGTAAAGGTACAAGGCTTTGAGTGGCTTAAATCTTACATGTGCGCTCCTGTAAAAGTTGAAGGCAGAATTGTAGGTTTCCTCAATGTGGACGGAGCCCGCCCTCACCAATTCACCTTCCAGGATTTACGCCGCCTCCAAGCCTTTGCCGATTATGTTTCCCTGGCCTTAGAGAAGGCCAGGATGATAGCCGAGCTTAAGGACTACTCAGAGCAACTGGAAAGACTTGTCAGCGAAAGAACCGCCCAGCTTCAAGCTCGCCAGGCCTGGCTTGATGCCATTTTCAAAGGTTCGTCCGATGGCTACCTCTTGCTCAATCCCCAAGGTGATGTTCTGGAAATGAACCCAATGGCTTGGGCTTGGCTCAAGCAAGCTGCATCTCCAGAAGAAGCTAAGTCTGTCCAGGAAACTTTGAGGGAAATGGTCCGTCACCCCGAAGCTTCCTCCGAGGCCATTAAGGAGCTGGGTGGGAAAACATTCCTCTTAAAAACGATTTCTCTGGAACCTTACTACACTGGTTCCCTGGCCATACTTCACGATATAACACAGCTCAAACTTCTGGATAAAGCGAAGTCCAAGCTCTTAACCGATATCTCCCATGAACTTCGCTCCCCTATGGCGGCCATAAAACTTTATGCAGAATTATTGCATTCATCCCCCCCAGAAAAGATGCGGCTTTATCTGGGGCAAATTCTGGAGTCAATAGACCATATGGCCAAGTTGCTAAGCGATATAATGGAAGTGGTTAGGCTGGGAACAGGCAGGGTGGAGCTCAGCCTCAGCCCTGTGGAATTGAATGAATTTGTGAAGAATGCCTCCGATAGATACCTTCAAGAGGCAAATAAATGCCAACATCGTTTGGAAATCCTCACTTCCCCTGACAACCCCACCGTTATGGCCGATCTCAGCCGCCTCCAGCAGATCCTTGATAACCTTGTGGACAATGCCATCCGTTATACACCTGCAGGTGGACGGATAACAATCTCGGTGAGAACTGAGGAGGAAGAAGGCCGCTTGTGGGGGGTCATAGAAGTAGCCGACAATGGCATCGGAATACCTGAAGAGGAGCTTCCCCACATTTTTGAGAGGTTCTTCCGTGGGGAAAAAGCGCGCTCGGAGCAGATACCAGGCACTGGCCTTGGTCTGGCTATAGTCAAGGAGCTGGTTGAACTTCACCATGGCAAGGTAAAAGTCAGAAGCAAGGTGGGAGAGGGCAGTGTATTCACTGTCATGCTCCCTCTTTTGGAAATGCCCCTTGGAGCCCTTAACTTTTTGCGATGAGTTGCGAATGAAGCACCAAAAGGAGAATTAACCATGCCAGCGGTAGATATTTCTGAGCATCTCTGTATCCATTACGAAGAAATAAACCCGCAAGGTTTCCCGCCTGTCCTCCTGCTTCATGGCCTTGGCTCTGCTGGAGCGGACTGGTTCTTCCAGTTTGAAGCCCTTTCCAAAGCTGGGTTCCGTATCCTGGCCCCAGATTTGAGGGGATTTGGCCGGTCCAGTGCCCCACCAAAGGTCACGGTAAAGGATATGGCCGATGACATGGCCATTTTCCTGAGCAAAACTAATGCCTCCCCAGCTCACGTTGTCGGGATATCCATGGGGGGAACAGTGGCCTTGCAATTCGCTTTGGACCACCCCGAAATGGTCAGGAAGCTCGTCCTGGTTAACACTTTTGCCCGACTGAGACCACAAAGTTTAGGAGAAATCTTCTATCTGGTCACAAGGCTCTTTTTAGCCTCCTTAATGGGGCCAGAAAAACAAGCGGAGATGGTGGCTAAGCGCGTTTTCCCTCACCCGAACCAGGAAAGCCTCCGCAATAATTTAAGGCAGCGTATCCTCCACACTAACCCTTGCGCTTACCGTTCGGCATTGCAATCCCTTCAGAAGTTTGACGTCCTCAACCGGCTGAAAGAGCTGAACATGCCGGTCCTGGTGGTAACAGGGGCAGAGGATACAACCGTTCCTCCCAGGGTCCAAGAAGAGATGGCCAAAGCTATCCCTGGCGCACGGCATGTAATTGTGGAAGGAAGCGGGCACGGCATTATAGCCGATAATCCGGAAGCTTTCAACAGAATTTTGGTTGAATTCCTGACCGAATCCTGAGGTGCTAAGATGGTAGAAGCTAAAGGGATTACGAAATCTTTCGGCAGGAGGGAAGTTTTAAAAGAGGTTGATTTAGTGGTTAAGGAGGGAGAATTTGTTATCGTCATGGGGCCGAACGGTGCCGGTAAAACCACACTTTTGCGGATAATAGCCACTATTGTAAAGCCTGACAGGGGACAGCTTAAAATTTGTGGGTTACCTATTCCAGAAAAGGCTCCTGAAGCCCGGGCCAAGATTGGTTTCCTGACCCACAGCCCCTTCCTTTACGATGAGCTTACAGCCCGGGAGAACCTTTTATTCTACGCCAATTTGCTCTCAGTGCGCAGCCCTGAAAAGCGGATTGAGGAGCTTCTGAGACTGGTTGGCCTTGAAGACAGGGCAGAAGAAAGGGTGCGAACCTTTTCCCGAGGGATGCTCCAAAGGCTTGCCATAGCCAGAGCTCTCCTCCACTCCCCCCCTTTGCTCCTTTTAGATGAACCCTTCACTGGCTTGGACCAGAAAGCAGCCGAGGTGCTCATGGGGCTCCTAAAGCGCTTCCCTCAGGAAGGACGTGCGGTAATAATGACCACCCATCAGTTGGATGAAACTCTGACCTTAGCCAGCCGAATCCTTGTCCTTCACAAGGGGAAATTCGCTGCGGAGATTCCGCGGGAAGAGCTTAGGTTAGATGTTTTCCGGAAACAATATGCGGAATTAACATCAAGTTCGGGGGTCAAATAGGGTGTGCCCCAGAATTGTGGGGCTTTC
>CAYOIS010000156.1:0-4894 GCA_964404055.1 uncultured Anaerolineae bacterium
CTGCCAGTCCATTAGCGCTTATCCTCCTAATTACCTTACAATCGCCCAGGCAATGAGGCAGAGGCCGGTTAAAAGCAGGGCGATGCCCATGTACCAGAGGAGGTGGAGGGCAAAAACTTGCTTTTGGTGTCGGATGTGAAAGTTTTGCCCTTCTTCAAGCCTCTCCAAGGATTCGGGCTTTAAACCCTTAACCCTCCTCAGCCACCAGGCTCTGGGGCAGAATACATATTCCCCTACCTCACTGGCCCTTATCACTGGCTCTTTTGAGCCATTCATCCTTCGCTTTCTCCAAACTTTTACGCAAAAGGTAATTCTCATAGGCCGCAGTGAAATCGCCCCTTGTCCTCTCCACTAACCCCCGGACCATATCTCCAGTATGTCTAAGGCCTCCGGTCAGAGCATCTGGGAAGTCCATCGTCATGAGGAGGGCATGGACTTCTTCCATAACCGTTAGGAGTTCTTCAGCTCTGGCAAATTCGTCCTTACGGATTAGGTCCAGGATGTGGCGGCGAAGTTCGCCCATAGCTTCCCCAAGCCCACGTAGGTAAGTATCGGGCTCAACGCCTAATTCCTTCGGGCCAGGGATGGCTTCTCTGAGGAGGAAGCTGCGCACAAGCGAGGCTTCCACAAATTCCTTGAGGGAATCCTGAGTGTAGCCACTGTGGTAAAGGTCGGGGTAAAAGCCAGCTAAAGCCTTGAGGCGGGAGGCAATTTCACTTGCTTCCTCCAGCAGGGAAGAGGCATTTTCCCATTCCTCGCGGTGACATGCCCTTATGGATAAGGCACAGTGCTTGATAAGCTCACGGGCATCGGCAAGGGCTTTTTCACGCACTTCGTTCTTGGCGCTAAGTATCTCACGCGCCTCTTCCACGTATCTCCGCAGGGTTTCAAGGACTTCTTGGATGTAATTCATGGCTTTCTCCGAATGAAATGGGTTATAAAAAAGGCCAGGACCGATGCGAGCAGAATCACTCCGGCCATGAGCCAAGCCAAGGCCAGGACAAGCAACACGCACCCGGCGAACATTAGGGGGTCAAACTGGGACAAGTTTTCCCCTGAGAAAAAGCATCCGCTTGCGGCAAATACCAGGAGCAGGGAAGGGATGAGGGCTTTCTTCATTGGCCCTCCTTTGAGGATTGAGCTGCCCGCGCAAATTCTTCCACCGCCTCCAAGGACAGGGGATGCTCAGCCATGGCTCGGAGGACGGAATAAGGGACGGTTACGTGTTGGGCGCCACTGGCCACTGCTGCCAAAGCCTCCTCAGCCGATTTCAAGCTCGCCGCTATTATTTGTACTCCGGAGCCTTGGAGGGTGCGCGAGATTTGCGCTACCAGTTCCAGCCCATCAATCCCTTGGCGAGTTGCCCTGTTGACATAAGGGATGACGTAAGAGGCGCCTGCTTCCTTCGCCAGCAATGCTTGCGCGGGGCTGTATACGGCCGTAAGGGCACAACGCCAACCGGCTCGGACGAGGTCCACAAGAAGCTTGAACCCTTCCCACGTAGCCGGAATTTTGGGGACCAAGATTGCCCCGGCAATCGCCCGCATCTTCTCCAGCTCTTCCCTTGCCCTTTCAAGCTCACAAGAGAAAGGCTGGTACAGAAGCTCATCCGGCCAGAGTTCGGATATGGCGGCAACTACTTCCTCAGGCTTTCGGCCTGTGCGAGCAATCAAGATAGGATTCGTGGTCACCCCTTTGACGAAGCCCAAGGAAAGGGCTTCACGCACCTCTTCAGGCTCAGCGGAATCTATGTAAACGGCCATTTCCCCCTCCTTTAGGCACAGAATCGCTTCACTACTTTGTAAAGGACCCTAACACCGAAAAGTAAGCTTTCTACGGAAATGCGCTCGTTGTGGGCATGGGCCAGCTCTGTGAAGTTGCACTGCGGGTCATACTTCATGGGGGCGAAGCCGTAGACCTTGACCCCCCTCTTGGCCAGGAAACGGCTATCAGTGGTGGCAGGGAGCATGTAGGGGATAACTTTGCCCTGCGGGTCCTCTTCGGCTATGACCTCTTGGAAGATGCGGAAGAGTTCGGTTTCGTAGTGGGTTTCAAATGGCTCAGGCTCCATGAGCACCTCTATCTCCACATCGGGGCCGAGGTAAGGGCGGATTTCGGCCAGGAGGCTCTCCTTGGTCTGGCCCGGAAGGACACGGCAATCTATCTCCGCTTCAGCTTCGGAAGGGATAACGTTGGTCTTCTGGCCGGCCCTCAGGACGGTTGGGGTAGCCGTGTTGTGGAGGATGGCTCTGAATATGGGGGCAATTCTATCCTGGTTGGGCAAGCGCTTAAGGATAAACGGCTCAAAGAAGGGGTTCAGAATCAAGGGCAGGAGCCAAGAGATTGGGAACTTCTGGTCTGCGGCTATGGTCTTTATGAAGCGTTCAACGGTTGCGGTTCGGTGCATTGGGAGGCGAGCTTTCCCCAATCTTACCACGGCTTCGGCCAGCTTGAGGACGGCATTATCGCCTCTTGGGGTGGAGGCATGGCCTGGCTTGCCTCTTGCCCGGACTTTTATCCAGCATGGGCTCTTTTCGGCGGTATCGCATACGTAATAGCGGTGGCCGGCGAATTCAATCCCGTACCCTCCACCTTCGTTTATGGCGTATTCGCAGGCCAATAGCTCCGGGTGGTTATCAAGGAGCCATTTTACCCCCATCTTCCCGCCCATCTCCTCATCGGCGGTGGCGGCTAATATGATGTCCCTCTTAAGCTTCAGGCCTTCCCTCTTGGCCTGGATTAGGCACAGCATCTCCATAACCGTAAGCTGCTTTGTGTCCACTGCTCCTCTACCCCAGATGTAGCCATCCACAAGCTCCCCGCCGAATGGGTCACGCTCCCAGTGGGCTTCTTCCACCGGCACGACATCCAGGTGGGATAGGAGAAGCAATGGGCCTCCTTTGCCCTCGCCTCTCAGGCGGGCAATCACATTCCCCCTTCCTGGGGCCGATTCTATTACCTTGACCTCAATCCCCTCTTGGCTCAGGACATCGGCCACGTATTCGGCGGCGGGGGTCTCGTTCCCCGGAGGGTTCACGGTCTTTATGCGGATTAGCTCCTGAAGGTGCTTTATCGCTTCTTCCCTTACTTCCATGGCTGCCTCCTTACCAAGGTTTTTCTGGGCTAAATTTGCGGCGTTGGAGCCACTTTATCGGGACTTTTAAGTTGAAAAGCTCTATGAGCTTGTTTATTTCCGCAATCTCCTCCTCCAGCCACTGCCGTTTCCTTTCCCCAGCTGAGTTCGCCACCCGGTACCAACTTTCAATCCTCTCCCGAATCTCGTTATCTAAGGCTATCCAATCCGGGACGAATCCGGCATCGGCCAGGATTTTGAAGGCGAGGCGCCATTCAGGAGGGGTAAATGGGTAGTCCTCAAGGACAACAGGCTTCCCCTTGCCTGGGAGGTTGTCAAATTCCCCTCTGGCCATAGCCTCCTTAATCTTCTCCTCTACAATTTCCCCCCAGTCCATTCCACCCCCCATTCCTTCAGCATATCCGGGGTTATGGCATTAGCCTTGCAGATGCGAGCGTATAGCTCTCCGCTGGGCCTAATCTTCCTCTCCTGAGTCTTCTCATCCAGTGCTATGAGGCCGAAGCGCCGGCTCCATCCTTCTGCCCACTCAAAGTTGTCCACCAGTGTCCAGAAGAAATAGCCTTTCACTGGTGCGCCCTCTTGAATTGCTTTCCATAGAGCCAAAAGATGCTTTAAGAGGAAGCGCGGCCGGACCTCATCGGTGTTATCGGGGCATCCGTTTTCTGTAATGTAGATGGGCTTTCCCAAGAGAGCCATCTCTTTAACGATGCGATACAAGCCTTCTGGGTAATATTCGCCCCAATCCGGTGGGCCTTGTTCCCCTCCAGGGGAGGGGAAGCGTTTGACAAATAGCTCCCCAGGCCTGGTGATGTCAAAGGCTACAAGGTCACGAACGTAATAGTTTATCCCCGAATAATCAATGGTATCGGCAAGCTTATCAATTACCTCCCCTCTGCCCAAAGGAAAAGCCAGTTTCCCTTCGGTTACGGCTTTGAGGAAGGCTCTGTTGAAAAGGAAATCCACGAATTTGGCCATTAGCCTGTCAAGCGGGAAAGAGGGGCGAGCGGGGTCAAATATGCGCACGTTGTAAGCCAGGCCAACGGAGGCTTCAGGCTGGAGGCGGTGGATAGCGTGGTAGGCGGCGGCATGGGCCTCGGCCATGTTCCTCAGGACCTTAAAGGCTAAGGCAAAATCTTTCTTCTGAGGAGGCCAGTAGGCAACCATGTAGCCTTCGTAGGCGTAGACATTGGGTTCATTGATGGTGCACCACAGGTCGCACAAATCTCCGAGGGCATCCACAACTTTGGTGACGAATCGCTCAAACAAAGGGATGACCTGGCGGGTTTCCCAACCGCCTTTGGCTACCAGCCAGCGTGGGTTAGTGAAGTGGTGGAGGGTGACCATGGGTTTGAGGCCATTCTGGCGCATAAACTCCAGGATTTGGCGGTAGCGAGCCAGGGCTTTTTCATCCCAAACCCCTTCCTGAGGCTCTATGCGGCTCCACTCTACCGAAAGGCGGTGGGCATTTTGCCCCATTTTTGCGGCCGTGGCGAGGTCTTCCTCTGCTCTGTTCCACCAATCGGAGGCGGCACCGGAAGTGGAGCCATCTTTTATGTGCCCTGGGATTTTCTCCCACTCCCACCAATCGTTGTTCTCGTTGTAACCTTCTACTTGATGGGCGCTTGTAGCTGTTCCCCAAAGGAAACCTGGAGGGAAAGCGTACATAATTTTCCTCCTTTGTGGGTTTGACCAAAGCAATTATACGGAGAAAAGGGGAATAAGGCAATTTGCGCGACCTTTTTCCACTGCGGAGTATAAAGGGCCAATGGCTTGCCCCATAACGGTGGTTGTGTGTGGTGC
>CAYOIS010000157.1:0-4783 GCA_964404055.1 uncultured Anaerolineae bacterium
GCCTACTGGTACCGAGAACTACTCCCGTTTCCTCATAAAGCATCTGGCGAAGCTTCGCCGTAACACCCTTCGCCTCTATTTCAATTCCCCACCCCCTGAGGAATTCTATGCTGAACTTTTGGGCTTCTCCAGCTTAGAGTTCAAAGTTATGCCTTTCCCTCGCCTCTGGACCCACTTCCGCCTTTCCTTGGAGATGGCTCTCAATCCTCCCGATGTCCTATTTATCCCCGCTCATGTCATTCCACTTATTCACCCCAAAACTACAGTTGTGACCGTCCACGACCTCGGCTTCAAGTATTACCCGCGGGCTCATCCTCTTTTACAGAGGCTTTATCTTGACCTCTCAACCCGCTACAATGCTCAGGTCGCCTCAGTGGTAATAGCCGATTCCGAGGCCACTCGGAGGGACCTTGTGGCTTTTTACCATGTCCCCGTAAGCAAAATAAGGGTGGTTTACCCTGGCCTTGATCCAGCCGTTAAGCCTGTAAAGGATAAGAGGCGGATAGAGAAGGTTAAGGCTCGCTACGGGATTGAAGGGGATTATTTCCTTTTTGTGGGGACTATCCAGCCACGCAAGAATTTGAAGCGTCTGGCTGAAGCTTTTGCTCTCTTCCGCCAAGAGACTTCAGCTCCGGTGAAGCTTGTTCTGGCCGGGAAGCCTGGCTGGCTCTACCATGAAGCTATCCCCTCTGCCCGGGATGACATAATCCTCACCGGATATATCCCAAGAGGCGACCTCTTAGCCCTCTTGAGTGGGGCTAAGCTTTTTGTTTTCCCCTCCTTGTATGAGGGATTCGGTTTCCCAGTGTTAGAAGCGATGGCTTGTGGTGTCCCGGTGGTGTGTTCTAACACTTCTTCGCTACCGGAGCTCGCGGAAGGCGTTGCTTTGATGGTGGACCCGATGGATGTGGAAGGGATGGCTCAGGCTATGGAGCGAGTTTGGAGGGAGGGGGTAGCGGAGGAAGTAATTGAACGAGGGAAAGAGAGGGCTGCGAGTTTCTCATGGGAAAGGTGCGCTCAGGCCGTAATGCAAATCCTGGAGGGGTTATAAAAGCTGTAGAACCGGAGGGATTGGGCTATAGGCTCGGCCTAAGGCCTGGAGACCGCATCCTGGCTGTGAATGGCCACCCCCTGAGGGATGTCATTGACTTCAATTTCTACACCGCCGAAGAAGAATTGGAGATAGTGGGGGATAGAGGAGGGGAACGCTTCGTCATCCGTGCTTACAGGGGTTACGGTGAAGAATGGGGCATAGAGTTTGAAGAGCCGGTTTTTGACGGGATAAGGAGGTGCACGAACAGATGTGAGTTCTGCTTCGTCAACCAGCTACCTCGTGGCCTACGGCCAAGCCTTTACATAAAAGACGACGATTACCGCTATTCCTTCCTTTTCGGCAATTTCATAACACTTACGAACCTTACGGAGGAGGATTGGGAGAGGTTAGCTGAGCAACGCCTGAGCCCTTTATACGTTTCCGTCCACAGCACCGATCTTGCCTTGCGGCGAGAGCTTCTGGGCAACCCATCGGCTCCAGATGTCCTTGAACAAATCCGGCGCCTCGGCAATTTAGGGATAGCGGTACACACCCAAGTTGTCCTCATCCCTGGCCGAAACGATGGCCCTCACCTTGAGCGCACCATCGACGAACTTTCATCGCTCTACCCCACAGTCCAGTCCATCGCCGTTGTTCCGGTGGGGGTGACCAAATTCCGCCCCCCGGGGATTCGTCCTTATACCCCTTCAGAAGCGGAGGAAGTAGTCGCCTTGGTCTTAGAGCGCCAGAAGCGCTTCCGCCGTGCTCTGAAGAAAGGGCTGGTATATTTATCCGATGAATGGTATTTCCTAACTGGCCTCCCTTTCCCGCCAGCAAGGGAATACGATGGTTTCCCCCAGCTGGAGAACGGTGTTGGCCTTTCCAGGCTTTTCTTGGATGAGTGGGAGGAGCACAAAAATTCGCTTCCCCGATTGAGCCTTAGAGGGGTAGCGGTGTGCGGGGTGATGCCTTTTCCCTTGGTGAAGCAAATTGCCTATGAATTCAATGAGCTTACGGGCTCGCAGCTTGAGGTTTTAGCGATTGAGAACCGCCTTTTCGGCCCTACTGTTACCGTATCGGGCCTTATGGCAGGAGCGGATGTGGTTGAGACCTTGCGAGGTCAGGCTTGGGAAGGCCTTGTGGTTATCCCCAGGGTCATGCTGGATTCCTCAGGGCAGCTGACCCTGGACGATTTCACGGTAGAGAAACTGGAAGAAAGCTTAGGGGCCAAAGTTCGGGTGATTTCGCATTTTTACGAATTTGCTGGCCAGGTCCCTAACCCTGCAGGCTTGAAGTAATGGCAAGGCAATCTCCAAGCATCGGGAGAAGATAGCTTCGGCGGCTTATGCCTCCTCCCAATGACCTCGTACCATGTTATTGTAAGCGAAGCAATTTTCTTTATCCCCCTGAACTGGGCAACCAGGTGATGCGCCAATTTTAGAACAGGCTTAGCTGTTTAGCTTTGCTTTCTCCTTGGATTTCCATCTTGTCCAATTCTTCCAAGATTTTAGGGATGCGTTTGAAGTCTTCTTCTATAGCCTCGCGCCATTTGGGTTGGTGCAGAGCAGCCGCAGGGTGCAGGACTGGGTAGCATATTATGTTCCCGACCTTTATCGGCTGCCCGCGCACTTTGGATATAGAGGCTTTGGGGAGGAACTTAGCTAAGGAGTACCGTCCGAGGGTTACCACTAACTTTGGCTTTATTATCTCCAGCTGCTGGTCAAGGTAAGGAGCGCACGCTTCTATCTCATCCTTAAGGGGGTCGCGGTTTCCAGGTGGCCGGCATTTGATGACATTGCAGATGTAGACCTCTTCCCGCTTAAGGCCTATGCTGGCCAGAAGCTCATCCAGGAACTGTCCTGCTGCTCCCACGAAAGGCCTTCCTTGCCTGTCCTCGTGGAAGCCTGGGGCTTCCCCGATGAACATAATGCGGGCGTTTTCAGGCCCTTCCCCCGGAACTGCATTAGTCCGGGTTTGATGTAGGCGGCACTTTGTGCAATGCTTTATCTCCTCATAAAGACTCTCCAGTTTAACCATGGTCTCCTCCCTTTCAATTTCCTCTCCAAGCCCTCCCTATTTTTGGCCAAAAGGGCGCGGTATTCCTGCGAGTTTATATCAAAAGCCGTCATGATTAAAGCATCTTCCCCATCAGAATAATAACCCTTTCGCTTGCCCACCTCTTCAAAACCGTACTTTCGGTAGAGGTTCTGAGCGACCTTGTTAGATACCCTTACTTCCAACGAGGCGATTTTAGCTCCGAGCCGGAGGGCCAGTTCAAGCAAGGAGTAGAGTATAAGCTCTCCAAGCCCTTTACCTCTCCATTCGGGCTTAACGGCCAAGGTGCATATGTGGGCTTCATCAACCACAAGCCAGAAGCCGCCGTAAGCCAGAAGAGGCCCTTCTTCTTCCTTCTTCTTAAGCCTGACCACAAGGTAATAGCCGCAATCGTTGCGGGTAAGCTCGTAATGGTAAGCTGATAAAGGCCAAGGCCTCTTAAAGCTTACCTTCTCAATCTCCATCACTTCTGGTAAATCCTCAAGGGTCATTCGCCTCACAACGTAAGGGATTTCCATTTTTACATCCCTTTAAGGTAAATCGGCGAGAGGGTGGTAGGGTCATCCCTGTGGGAAGAGAGCCAGAGTTTGTAGGCCATCTGGGCTAAGAACCCAGCCCTTCTCAAGGAAAAGGCGGGGTCAGCTACAATCGCTTTCCCTCCGAATGCCTTTTTTATGAACTCTCGGCCATATTGGTCAATCTCGCCGCAGAAGATGGCTTTACCATCCACAACCTTAGAGGGCAAATCTTCCCAAGCCAAAGCCATGTACTCGGTTAGCCTCTTCCACTTCTTCCCGACCTTTTTGTAGCCTGCGGTGTAAATCCGGCCTCTTCCGGCTTCCAGGACGCTCCAAACTGGCAAGGGCTGGTAGAAGAAAGGGTAAGCCAAGAAATCAAGGGTGGGGACACCTACCAAGTCAATTTTCAAGGAGAAGGCGAGGCCCTTTGCTACAGCCATTCCTATCCGGAGTCCAGTGAATGAGCCTGGCCCCAAAGCCACGCTTACCACCTTCAGGTCTGAAGGCTTAAGGCCTTGTGTTTCCATCATGCTCACAAACTTAGGCATGAGCTGAAGGGTATGGCTTTCGCGGGAGAGCCAGCTTTCTTCAGCCAGGATTTTTTCCCCATCAAAAAGGGCTATGCTTGCGAACTTGGTGGAGGTATCAATGGCCAAGAGCATCCCTTCACCCAAGGCCGAAAGCCGATTCTTTGAAAAGGTTTAGGAGCTGGACGTATCTTTCCCCCTTAGGTTCCATAAGGATGCTTCGCTGGTGCGCATCCAAGTAGTTAAAAGTTATCCAAAGCCTTTCTGGTGGGATTATCTCCTTAGCCCTATCGGCCCATTCTATCACGCATACCCCATCGCCGTAGAATTTCTCTTCTATTCCGATAGCCAAGGCCTCTTCCACTGGGTTTTGGAGGCGGTAGAAATCAATGTGGTAGAGAGTGAGGCCGGTTGAGGCTTTGTATTCGCTTATAAGGACGAAAGAGGAGCTTGTTATAGGCTCTTTCACCCCCATGCCTATTCCTATCCCTTGGGTGAAGCAAGTCTTTCCGCTTCCCAATGGTCCTTCCAAGCAAATTAAATCCCCGGCCTGGAGGAGTCTTCCGAGCCTGGCTCCGAGGCGCCTTGTTTGTTCCTCACTTCGGCTTACAAAAGAGATAACATTACCCCTGAGGATTGGGCTCATTCTC
>CAYOIS010000158.1:0-4773 GCA_964404055.1 uncultured Anaerolineae bacterium
CTTCAATCGGCGTTAAAAGCCAAGGAAGGAATTGGCCGACGGAGTTGGAACTTGCTTTTCATTTCACTTTTAGGGTGCGGAGGCGGTTGAGGGCAGCGGCAAGCTCTTGAGGCCTGAAGATCGCATAGTGGCCCATCAAGCGTGGGTCAAGCACGTCAAGCCCAGCCCTTTCTATGTCCTCCATCACCAGCTTCAGGATTTCGGCCACGGTTCGGCGTCCATCCATGTATCGTTCGCGAGCATAGTATAAAGCCTGGCCTATGGCGTGAAGTTGTCCTGGGTGAACCAATTGTTCAACAGCTGATAGGTCAATTTCGTGTCGGCCGAAAACTATGGCTCTTGTTCCTTTGGCTGTTATCTTAACCTCGTATTTACCCTTGCTTGGGTCAAGGCTCCAGGCCAACGGTATGCGTGGTTTTATTCGGCCGAAGCTTTCCCCTCCTTCGTTTTTGCGCTCAGCTTTGTACTTTTCAGCTATAGCCTTCGCTTCGGCTGTCACATCGCATGGCCGATATTCTATCATCGCGATTACTGTATCTGCCACGTCAAAATAATCGCCACTTCCCCCCATTACAAGTATGGTGGAGACTCCATACTCGTTGTAGAGTTGGCGGACTTTGTCAATGAATGGGGTTATGGGTTCTTTGTCCTTGGAGATTAGCTCCTGCATCCTGTGGTCCCTTACCATGAAGTTGGTGGCAGAAGTGTCTTCGTCCAGGAGGAGGAGCTTGGCTCCGGCTTCCAAGGCCTCTATGATGTTGGCCGCTTGAGAAGTAGAACCAGAGGCATTTTCAGTGCAGAAGTGGGTTGTATCCTGGCCGAAAGGTAGGTTGGAGATGAAAGGGGATATGTCCACTTTCTCAATCCTTCGGCCATCTTCAGCCCTTATCTTCACGGCTGAAGGGATGGTAACCACGAATTCCCTGCCGTCGCCAGGGATGTGGTTGTAAACTCCAAGTTGGATGGCGTTAAGAAGCGTGGATTTTCCATGGTATCCTCCGCCTACAATTAAGGTGACCCCTTCGGGTATTCCCATGCCTTTTATAAGCCCACGGTTGGGGAGGTGAAATTCCACTTTGAGGGATTCGGGGGAGCGGAAGGGGATGGCTTTTTCTTTAGGGAGGGGGCGGTCATCAATTCCTGAACGGCGGGGCAGGATGCTCCCATCGGCTACGAAGGCAACCAAGCCTCTCTTTGGGAGCTGCTCTCTTAGCCAATCGGCGTCTTCGGCTGTGAGGATGTGGAGGTAGAGGCTGCGGCGGTCAAGTTTGTGGAAGAAAAGGGCTTCTTCAACTACTTTGGGGACTTTGCGACAGAGTAGTCCGGCGGCTTCTTTCCCCAGGATACGGCGTCCTCTGGCTGGAAGACCGACTACGAACCTTGCTTCTATGTATTCTTCGGTTAAGACCACTGAAGTGCGTTCCAGTATTTCCTGGCCTGGCCTGTCTATGGCGATAAGGCCACTGTGACCTGTTCCCATGCGCTCTTCTACCTTTTCAGCTGCGGCCGCAAATTGGCGGGTCAGGAAGTCGGCCAAAGCGATTCGGCGGCTTTTGGTTGAGTAAGTGTCAGGGGGGAAGCCTGCTTTTCGGTGCTCAATTTGGACCCTTATCCTGCTGGGCGGAGCGAATGGGTCGCTCTGGACATGGTCAATGAAGAGGGTGAAATTAGGGGTACGGTACACTCCCTCTACCCCTTTGTAAGCCTTGTATCCTTTTCCATCAAGTCTGAGGAGCAAGGTTTCCAGGTCAGTGATGGTTCTTTCAGCCATCAAGCCTTACCAAGAGCAAAGGGATAAGCATTTCCTGGGGGGAAAGGCCCCCGTGGCGGCCCTTAAGCTTGGGCTCCTCGTATCCCCAAACCAGGTGCTCTTCCCCTTTGGCAATGGCAATTAGGTCACCAATGCGGGAGGAGAAGCCTGGGGCTGGGTTTCCTTTCCCGAAGAGCCCTTTCTCCACCGCTTCCTGTGAATCCATCACGGTGAATGAGCCTATCCTATCTTCCAGGTAAGCTCGCACTTTCACCTTACTCCCGTCCTTCACGTAGAGGTAAGAAGCCCTTGACTCGCCGGTCGGAGGCAAGGTCAGGAGTTCCCATAGCTCTGGGTGCTTCATGGCTTGGATGGCCTTTTCCGGCCTGGCGGGGACTTGACCGTGGTCGGAGAAAATTATGAGGAGGGTCCCTTTGCGGTCCCTTGGTTCTAAGCGCTCCAGGAATTCTCTCTCCATGGAGAAGGCGAAGCTTCTGAGCTCTGCTTCCCAGGTCTCATCTTCTGGGCCGTAGAGGTGGGCGAGGGCGTCCACAAGGCCCCAGTAAACGCTTATTATTGCCCTTTCCCCTGAAATCTCCTGAAGGAGGCGGCGTAGCGATACCCACATTTCCGAAGTGGATAAGAAGCCTCTGGATTCAGCCACCTCTCTGTGGATGGCTCGGGAGAAGGGACTTTTTGAGTATTCCCGGTGGATTAGGACCCAGACCTTTATCCCCCAAGGCTTGAGGAGCTGAGGGAAAGAGGGGACGGGAATGAGCTTTTCGGGCTCAAGTCCCCATTTCTCCAGGGAATCGCCCTTTTCGTTCCGCATGGGGGTAAGGGCTAAGGCGTTGGCTACCACTCCAAACTCTTTGAGGTAAAGGGTGTAGCCAGTTAGGCCATGCTCTATTGGGGGGCGTGCGGTCCACAGGCTGGCCAGGGCTGCTACAGTGGTGGAGGGGAAAACGGAAGTTATGGGGTTAAAGAGGCCTCTATGGGCAAGCCTGGTCAGGACAAAGTCCCGGTCCTGAGCCATAAGTTTCTGTAAAGCCAAGTAGCCTACAGCATCCATTAGGATGGCTATTATGCGTTCGGTGCCATGGGATAGTTCTTCCCATAAAGAAGACTCAAGGGGAGGTGCGCCATCTATTTCGGCTCCCAAGATTTTAGCCATAGTAGCTGGCAGGTTTACCAAAGAACCGCCTTCGTATTTGGGCCAGATAAATTCCATCTTTTCCTCCTTTCCGGGCTATTTTATCACAAGGCCCTCAAACCGCCGAAAAATTGACTTGCGGGAGAGCAGGGGGTATAATTTCGCTCAGATACCCAAAGGAGGGGGCTTTGATATGGATAACTTAGAAATCCCAGCCCTGATTCCTCTCACGGAAGAAGGGGAGCAAGATTGTGCTTGCGGAAGGGAAAGCACTTCGGCCTCGTGGTTTTCATCTGAAGAGAGCAATCAGTTTTCCCTTCTAATGCCTTTGAAGCAATCCCCTGGGCTTTATCGGAAGGATTTAGGCCATGGGCAGACCCTATTTTATAACCCCTCAAAATTTTCCCCTCCATCCCTGGTAAATTCTTCAGCTTGCACTCTATTGGATGCTTTCCAGAGCCCTATCCCCCCTGAAAGGGCCATTAAGATAACTGGCTTGCCTTTGGAAGATTCGGTCTCTTTTTTGAAGGAAGCAGTGGGGGCTGGCCTCCTTGTTTCGGCTGAAGGCTCATCGGAGTTTGAGAAGCTCCCTAATCCTCCCGCCCTCACCATTTGGCTGGCCTTGACCTTCAATTGCAACCTTAGTTGCCATTACTGCTATGTTTCCTCCACGCCTCTGAACATGACTGAAGAGGAAGGCAAAAGGGCTGTTGATTGGGCTATCGCAAAACTGAAGGAGCAGGGGCTAAAAGCCCTCAAAATAAAATACGCCGGCGGGGAACCTCTCCTGTACTTTGACCTCCTTAAGGCCATTCATGAATATGCCAAACGCAAGGTTTGGGAAGAAAACGTAGAGCTAACGGAAGTAGTCCTGACCAATGGCACTTTGCTTGAGAGGGAGACTCTGGCTTTCTTAAAAGGGGAGGGGATTGCGGTCATGCTTTCCCTTGATGGCCTTGGCTCTGAGCAAGGGCTCCTTCGGCCCTTTGCTGATGGCGGGGATTCTCTCCCTCTGGTCTTGCGGGCTATAGAATTAGCTCAAAGTGAAGGAGCCAGGCTTTTCCTTTCGGCCACGGTTACCCATTTGAACCTTGAGGGATTGCCCAAGCTTGTGGATTTAGCCATGGATTTGGGCTGGCCCCTGAGCTTGAATTTTTACCGCCCCGATGGGAGGGGTGATGCCCTTCTGCCAAATCCGGGCCGATTGATTGAAGTTTTCCGGGGAATCGGGGAGCTTGTAAGGGAGCGCTTGAGCCAAGGGAAGGGCCCAGTCCCGAATTTGGATCTTATCCATCTTGCTTCTCCTTCGCCTTACCCCTGTCAAAGTGGTATTTCTTTCTTTGCCTTTGGGCCTGGAGGCACCTTCGCCCCTTGCCCTGTGCTTTTGGGTAAAGGGGATGAATCTTTCAGGCCATTGCCTGTGGATGCGGTTCCTCATTGCCGGGCTTGCACCTGGCGTTATCTCTGCGGAGGAGGCTGCCCACTTTTAAGGGACCGCCACTATTGCCAAGTTTATCGGGAGCTTATACCGCTTTGGCTGGAGCTAAAGGCCCAGGCCCAGAATTCGGAGGGGCCAGGGTGTAAACGATCTGGCTAAAAATGCGAAGGGCGCTGGAAGCACCCTCTTTCAATGTAAGGTCAGCTGGGGTCAACCACAGGCCGAAGGCCCAAAGAGGGTGATGTATTGAGCGAGCTTTGGCTTGGCCCTTCGGCCGGTGTAAAAGGGGGTGCTTTAGTTTATGGCCAGGGAAGACGGCCGGGAAAGGATGCATACCCAGAGCAAGGGGTGTGTCCTAAGATTTGGGGTATATTTATTTTCCTACCCTCATTTGCTGATGGTTAGCCAGCGCCTTGATTTCCACTCGGTGGC
>CAYOIS010000159.1:0-4730 GCA_964404055.1 uncultured Anaerolineae bacterium
GCTTCTACTCAACGAGGGCATTTATCAGCTCCTCGGGGGCACGGGTTGGGTTGCCAGATGTGTTTAAGAAGGCGCCAGTGGACCAGGCTTTGGCTATAAGTTCGCCCGTAGGTTTCTTGTAAATGAGGTGCTCCCAAGTTCCGTGGGTCCGGGCCATTGCCGCAAGCCGGCTTATTATCTCCAGCTCATCTCCTTCCACCGCCGGCTTAATGTACTCTATCTCCGCCCGGACCTGGACAATGGTGATGCCCACTTCCTTAAGCCAAGCGGTGGTATAGCCAACCGAAGCCATTGCTTCAAATTTGGCTTGCTCCAGCCAGTTGAGGTAAACGGCATTGTTCACGTGCCCCGCTGAATCCAGCTCGTAGCGTTGGACTTTGCGGTAGTGGGAGAAAACTTTCGCTCTTTCCACAGGCTTTTCGCCCCGCATGGGCTTTAAATCCCGCACCGCTATCTTCCCGTTGGGGCGAAAGATTTCCCGCATCTCCGGAGGCATTCGGAGGGGCCGACCGCTCCTGGCATCAAGAAGGACCCAACGGCTCCTGGCTCTGGCTATCAGGGCCCCATCCCCCTGCCGAGTAAGGAGGTATTCCCGGAATGTGCTGGCCGGAGTTATCTGGCTTACCCAAGTGGTCACTTCAATGACATCGCCGTAGAAGGCTGGAGCTACATGCTCAAGTATCGTGTGCTTTATGACCCAAAGCCATCCCCTCTCCCGGTACTTTTCCAAGGTATAACCTACGCTCTCCGATGCTTCCATGGCTGCTTGCTCGCAATACCGAAGGTAAACCGCATTGTTGACGTGCCCAAGGCTGTCAAGCTCGTAAAGGCGAACCTTGAATGGCACGGTAACTGTGTGGCTCATGCCTGCTCCCTCCGAGCGAAGAGCTTGTAATCTATGTCCGGGAAGGGGTTGTCAAGGCGGGAGATTTCTTGCAAGAATTCCCAATCTTGAGAGGAGATTTCGCCGCGCCTGGCGATAGAGACAAGGTGATTGAAGCGGGCCAGGTGCTGCTGAAAACGGCCCATGGCGTAATCCTTCGCCTGGCCAGTGCTTATGAGGAAAGGCCAATCGCTGGCCTGGAGCAGGAGAAGCTCCCGAGCGGCCTGGTTTAGGAACTTCCGCATGGGTTCTTGAGCATCAGGGTAAAGCTCAACCATCTCTTCCATGGTCCGCTCAGCGTTGTGGATAAGCGGCCACATCCACTCCGTCTCAGGGTTGAGCCAGGTCCAGTGAGCCCCACCTAAGCCCCAGGAGCTTTCAGGGATGGCCATGGCTTCGGTTGGCGGATGCTCCTCCAGGTAAGAATAGGGCGTGGTAACCTCCACTTCTGGGTCACGGGATAGGGAGCGCAGGACCTCTTTCAGCCAAAGTATTCCCTCAAACCACCAGTGGCCGAAAAGCTCAGTATCGTAGGCTGAAACGATTATCCCACATTGGTTTGTATCCTGGTAGAAGCTTCTCAGCCTCGCCTTTACCAAGTTGCAGAAATGGTCTACGTGGATTTTAACTTGTTCCTTTGCCCTTTCGGGGTCGTAAATCTCCTTTCGGCCCAAGTCTACCTGAGCTCCTGTCACTCGCCAGAATTTGAGGCCTGAGTGCTCGTCCTTCTTGTGGAACTCGCGGTAGAGGAAATCTCCGGGGTAGCCGTAGCTTGCTGACCAAACCTGGAGGCCAGTTCCTTCATCCCGACCAAAGACGGCTACTCTGGTGGCTTGGATGTAATATGGGCGGAAGGTTGTGCCTTTGCGGACTATAGGAAGCTCATCGGTTTTTATAACAAGCCTCCTCTTTGGGACCCCACCGTATGGCCCGACAACGTCGCCTGCTACTTTGCCTACCATCCTCCCACCTTCAATGACGTAAGAATCGGTAAAGAAGAAGAACAGGTTTAGGTCGGCCAGGAATTCCTCAAGCCCAGGCTTGTAGTAAGGGTGAGTGATTGGCTCCCCAGGCCTTGGGTCCCTCATGTAGCCAGGGCGATAGCCACATTCGGGGAGCCATATTCCCTTGGGCATACAGCCCATGTGGCGGAAGTAGGTTTGGACTCCAACCCTCAGCTGGGCGTAGATGCTGGAATCCCGGTCAAGCAGTGGTAAGTAAGCATGGGTAGCGGCACTGGTTAAGATTTCCACGTAACCTTCATCCTGGAGCCGGCGGAAAGCCCCTAAAATGTCCTTACCAAAGCGGTCAACAAAGCTGTGAAAGATTCCAGAATACCAATCCTTGTAGAAAGAGGCGAGGGAAGCTATCGCCTCCTCGCCCCGCCTGAGGTGGATTTTGACATCTTCTTCGGCCAGCTGTATCCTCTCTTCAAGGTAAGCTATGAAGTGCTTCTTCACTTCTTCGTCGGCCAATTGCTCCATGAGGATTGGCGTTATCCCGATGGCTAAGCGGAAATCAACTCCTTCTTCCCGCAAGTCGTAGAGGGCGTTGAGGAGGGGGATGTAGGTCTCAGCCATGGCCTCATGTAGCATCTCTTCCCCGTGAGGCCAGCGGCCAGCCATGCGGACAAAAGGCAAGTGCGTGTGAAGGACGAAAGTGAAAGCTCCCAGTGGCATCAGCTCCTCCTAAAAGCGTGGCGGTATATTAGCAAAGCCGAAGCCAAAACTATACATCCTGCCGATATGAGCTGGGCTACCGGTATCCCCCAAGCTCGCCAGGCATCGGGCCTCTGGAATTCGGTTATGATGCGGATTAAGGGGTAGAGGATGAAGTAGAGGAGGAAGAGGTCGCCATCCTTGAGGCGGCCACTAAATCGCCTGTTCACCCACATCATGATTCCAAAGGCTATCAAGCAGAGGATTGATTCGTAAAGGAAAGTTGGGTGAAAGAGGGTGGTCTCTACAGGGTATTTGCTCAGGTCAGTAAATGGGCCATAACGGTGGGCAGCGTCAATCTTTATGCCCCAAGGAAGAGTTGTAGGGTATCCGTACAGCTCCTGGTTGAAGAAGTTCCCCCACCTCCCTATGGCCTGCGCCAGGGGTAGGACCATGGCACCGAGGTCGGCCCAGTGGAGGAAGTTCAGTTTAGCGATGCGTGTGTAGATGAAGAGGCCCAAGATTCCGCCAGCCACTGCGCCGTAGATTCCTAAACCCTGAAGCCCACCTTTCCAGAAGGCGAAGATATCAATTGGATGCTGGCGGTAATAGCTCCAACCGAGCCCTTCGGCCGGGCTGGAGAAGACGTGGTAAAGTCTGGCTCCTATTATGCCCAAGATTATGCACAAGCTCAGCGCATTCCAGACGTGGTCGGGGTTATCGCCTCGCCTTCGTGCTTCCCTCTCGGCTATGAAGGCAGCCACGAGGGCACCAAGGGCGAGAAGCAATCCATACCACCTTATGGCTAAAGGCCCTATCCTAAAAGCAATTGGGTCCGGAAAAAATGGGAACATTTTCATCCTCCTTAGGAAGGATTTAGCTCAACCTTCCGCATGCTCTCCAAAGCATGGCGAACCATGCGCTCCATATCCAATCCGCTTTCGGCTTCCAGGACTTCCTTCAAGGTCGGTCTTGTGGCTACTTTGAGGGGCAAGAGGAACTGACAGCAATCCTCCCCTGGCCTAATGGAGATTTCGTAAGTTCCTATGGATATGGCCAATTTCGTGATTTCGGCCTTATCAAAGCCGATTAGGGGCCTGAGGATAGGCATGCTCACAGCTTGGCTTATGGCCGCAATGCTTTCCAAGGTCTGGGAAGCCACTTGCCCCAAGGAATCACCGGTGACTAAGGCCAATCCCCCTTCTCTCTCCATGATTTTCTCGGCAATGCGGAGCATGAGGCGGCGGTAGAAGACAAGCCTGAGAGCTGAGGGGGCTGAAAGCACAATCTCTTGCTGCAAATCGCCTATGGGCACAATGTAAATGTAATTCTCCATCCCCCAATCCGAAAGCACCCTTACGATTTCAATGGCTTTATCCTCGGAAGCCATCCAGTTTCCGAATGGCTGGCTGTGGAAGTGAATGGGGACAACGCGGCATCCCCTCTTGAGAGCCAGGAAACCAGCCACTGGCGAGTCTATGCCTCCCGAAAGGAGAAGGCCAACTTTCCCGCTTACTCCAACAGGCAATCCCCCTGGACCTTCTCTTCTGGTAAAATAGATAATGGCGGAAGGGTGAGCTATCTCAACGTAAGCGGTAACGGCTGGGTTTTTGAGGTCTACAGGCCTGCCGGTTTGGGTGCGGACTATCTCCCCAAGCCGGCGTT
Organism: uncultured Anaerolineae bacterium; assembly: GCA_964404055.1. Taxonomy (GTDB): domain Bacteria; phylum Chloroflexota; class Anaerolineae; order SpSt-600; family SpSt-600; genus SpSt-600. The sequence goes on from CAYOIS010000159.1 coordinate 4,207, forward strand.
CCAATTCCAAGGAGGTCAGGGGGAAGCGCTTATCGGCCCGAGAAGCTGTTATCCGGAAGGGGCCGGGAGGCTCTTTTGGGAAGTTCTTTAAAATGGCTTCTTCAATGGCTTCCAGGCTCTTGGGGACGGGGATGGCTGGAGCAAAGTAAGCGATGCCGAAGACAGTGCGAAGCTTTTCCTCCCAGGTAGACTCGCTCAAAGGGGAGCTGGCCCGAACGAGGAATCGCCCGGGCAGCCTTTCCACCCGGACGGAATCAACCCCTCGGAAGCGCTTAACGATGTTTTCGGCCAGGACTCGCTCAAAGAAGGAGCGATTGCGCCCTTTAAGCCCTATTTCGGCATAGTGGACTATGGCAAATCGGCTTTCCATCATCTCAAACAAAGGTTAGAAAAATGTCGCCTTCCAAGAACTGGCTAGGCATAGCTATTGTTCTGCTGGGAATGGACTTGATACTTCTGATTGCCCTCCTTTCCCTGTTAATAATGCCTTCTACCCCCGATTTTGTCAACCCGACGCCATCGCC
>CAYOIS010000160.1:0-4728 GCA_964404055.1 uncultured Anaerolineae bacterium
ACACACCCGCTTGCTTGTCTCAATCCCAAGAAACGGTATAATCCTCTATAGGGGGTTCGAAATGAACTACGGCGGCCAAGCGGTAATTGAAGGTGTAATGATGAGGGGAGAAAAAGCCCTGACCATAGCCGTCCGCTCTCCTGATGGCCAAATCATAGTCCACACAGAACCGCTTAACCCGAGCATTTACCGAAGCTTCTGGGCCAGAACGCCTTTCCTACGGGGCCTCATAATGCTCTGGGATGCCCTCGTCCTCGGCTTGAAAGCCCTTTTCTTTTCGGCTAACATGGCCCTGAAGGAGGAAAAAGTTGAGATAACGGGATTCTGGACCTGGTTTACAATCCTGATTTCTTTTTCCTTTGCCATTGCCATTTTCTTCCTCCTGCCTGCCTTGATAGCGGGCGTCCTTGAGCGGTTCGTCCCATCGCCTTTGCTCAACAACTTCTTGGAAGGTAGCATAAGGCTTGGCTTGTTCATAGGCTACATCGCTGCAGTAGGGCTTTGGCCTGATGTTAGGAGAGTATTTGCTTACCACGGAGCTGAACATAAAGCCATAAATGCTTACGAAGCCGGTGCCCCGCTGGAACTTGAAACCGTGCGGCAGTTTGGGACATCTCACCTACGTTGTGGCACAGGCTTCATCCTTTGGGTTGTGGTCGTTTCAATCCTGATTTTTGCCCTGCTGGGCAAGCAATCTCTACCGATGCGCATCCTCACCAGGCTGCTACTAATCCCAGTTGTAGTAATGGTCTCTTACGAAATCGTAAAAATGGGAAGCCGCTACAATAACAATGGCTTAGTTAAGGCCATTCTCTGGCCAGCCTTGGCCCTACAGAGTTTAACCACACGGCAACCTGATGAGGGGATGATAGAGGTAGCCTTGGTAGCCCTCAAAGAGCTTTTGGAAGCAGAAAAGGGGGATGAATCCCTTGGCCACAGAGTTGATAATCCCGTTGCTTAAAAAGCAGCCCCTCTTCGAGGGCTTAAGCATAGAAGAGCTACAAGAGCTGGCGGCCATCGTCAAAAGCGAGCGTTTCCCCGAAAAGGCCCGGATAGTGGAGCAAGGTGAGCTCAAGCCTGTGTATTACATCATCATTTCCGGTGAAGCTATAGCCCGCGCTCTGGATGAATTCGGGAGGGAAAAGCCAGTCCGTTTCCTTCAAGCCGGTGACTCGTTCGGGGAAACCTCCCTTCTGGTGGGGGAGCCAAGGGATGCAACCGTAATAGCCAGGACTGACCTTGAGGTCGTTTACATAGAAAAAGCCGATTTTGACCGCCTCCTCAGCCAGAGGCCTGAAATCCGCCGGAAACTCCGCCCCCGCCCTGAAGTAAAAAGACTTTGGGAAGCCCCACGCTACGATTGGTTAGTAGAAGGAGAGGTGGTGGTCTGGCACGGACACCGGCACTGGTGCGTTTTGGCCAAATGGTTTATCCTTACGCTGCTAATTTTGGGATTCTTAGCGCTTTTCGGTTTCCGGATGAAAACATGTTTGTGCCTGATGCCGAATATCATTTTGCTTGTGTTTTGGGGCTTTTGGTCCAGTGTTGAGCTTTGGAACTGGCATTACGACCGCTACATTATCACCAATAGGCGGGTAGCCTTGATTGAGACGCTCCCTTACAGGATAGCGGCGCGCCAGGAAGCCCTCCTGGAGCGGGTTCAAGAGGTGGATATTCAGAAGTCTTTCCCCAAAAGCATCTTTGGGGTAGGCGATGTTATCATCTCCACCGCTGCCCGAACTCGTCCTATCATCTTCCAAAGCATAAGTAAGCCGGAGGAAGTGGAGAAAATAATCCAAGAGCAAAAGGCCAGGGCTATGCGGTGGGAAAGAGCCGAGGAGAGGGGTAGGATAAGGAGGAGACTGGCTGGGGAAGAACTTCCGTCGTCGCCACCCCCGCCGCAACCTTCCCCTTCACTCCCCTCTTTCTTCTACCCCTTTATCGGGGAAAAAAGGGAGCCGCAACAAGTAACCTGGTATACCCATTGGTGGAAGCTTGTTCAGAGTATATGGCTTCCGACTATTGTGTGCGTGATTACATTAGTGATATTTGCCCTCTCACTCCGGCTAAAAGGCTGGTTCATCTGCGGAGGCCTTTTATTTTTTGTACTCAGTTTCTCCCGGTTTATAACCACGTTGTTTGACTGGGCCAATGAGAGGTACATCGTAAGCACCAATCAAATCATCATGCTACGGATTACGTCCATTCTTCCTCTCCTCCCCCCGGTAGGGCCTTTTTCCAGAATTGAACGCAAGGTAGCTCCTCTAGGGTCTGTCCAAGATGTAACCACTAAAATGAGCGCTTGGGGCAGGATTATGGGAACGCTGGGGCTGGGCGAGATGGGCGATGTGTTAATCACTACCGCTGCCCCTGCTGGAGTTTTGGAATTCAAAAATGTCCGCAACCCACTGAAAGTCCAAAGCGTAATCTTTGAATTCCTTGAACGCTACCAAGAGCAACAGAGAAGGGAAAGGCTCAAGGAGACCGAAAGGCTTTTGGAGGACTGGTTTCAAGCCCACAAGGAGATTGAGCACTGATGCTGGCAAGCTACGTAGATTACAAATTAAGGCAAAGGGATTACCTTCTGGAAATCGCCAAACTCATGACATCACGGTTGGACCTTGAACCTCTCCTCCGCCTCATCCTCAGGGCTTCGGCTGAGCTCCTGGCTGGGGAGGTAGGGCTCATCGTCCTCAAGGAGAGGGATGGCTCTTTCCGTATAAAAGCAAGCTATGGGATAGCCCCAGAAATACTCCCTTATTTTGAGCCTTTCTTGGCTGAAATCCACTTCCTAAGGGACGGAAGCCTTTCCTTACCCCAATTGGAAATGCGCCTTAAGGTTGTAGCCTTAGCAACTGGCATACCCTTACGTCAAGTCATAGCTTTGCCCTTGGTAGCCGAGGACGAACTTCTGGGAGCCATCTACATCTTTCGGACCACAAGCTTGGCTTTCTCTGAGGATGAACGCCAAATCCTGGCCGGTTTCGCCGATCAGGCCGCTATAGCGGTGAGGAATGCCCGCCTCTACCAAGAGGTCCTAACCGAAAAGCAACGCCTTAAAGCAATAATAGACCAAAGCGCCGATGGCATTATGATTCTGGATCCGGAAGGTAGGATAGAAGTCTTCAATCAGGCCATGAGCCGGATTACGGGCATAAAGCCGGAAAGAGCGATCGGGAAATATTGCTGGGATGTTTTGCGCCTGAAGGATTCCCAAGGGAAAGATTTATGTCAAAAGGAGTGCCCTTTCCTCAAGGCTTCCGGCCCCGAGCAGCCCTTCTATATTGAAGGGGAGATACAGCGAGAGGACGGTAAGCGCATTACAGTGGGGATAACCTATGCTCGCCTTACAGGTGAAGGAGGGCAAATTCTAAGCATAATTGCAAGCGTGCGAGACATAACTCACTTTAAAGAGGCTGAGGAGCTTAAAACCACACTCATTTCGGCCATATCCCACGAGCTTAAAACCCCTGTGGCCATAATCAAAGGCTATGCAAACACTTTGCGTCGGGAAGATGCTCACTGGGATGAAAAGACGATTAAGGAGAGCTTAGCGGCTATAGAGGAAGAAAGCGACCGGCTCAGCCGGATGATTGATAACATCTTGGAAGCTTCTCGCATCCAGGCCGGGGTCCTCAAGCTGGAGATGGGGGATGTTTGGATTCCTAAAATAGCCGATAAAGTTGTTGATTATTACCGGCGCCAGAGCCCGAAGCACAAGTTTGAAGTCGCTTTCCCCCCCGATTTCCCCGTCATCTTGGCCGATGAGGAAAGGATAAGGGAGGTCCTGGAGAATTTGGTTAGCAATGCTGTAAAGTATTCGCCGAACGGAGGGATGATTTGGGTAGGTGGGTGGGCAGATGAGGACAAGGTTTACGTTTATGTGGTGGACCAGGGCATAGGGATAGCGGAAGATGAACAGGATAAGATTTTTGAGCGGTTCTACCGTGCTGATTCTCCCTTGAAGAGAAGGACCAAGGGGGTTGGCCTTGGCCTTTACATAGTTAAAGCGATTGTGGAAGCTCATGGGGGTAAAGTTTGGGTTGAAAGCAAGCCGGGCAAAGGGTCCAAATTCATCTTTTGGCTCCCGAGGCGTTAGCCTTTTTATCTTGCTTTCCCTTGCGGCAGTGCTGGCCTTAGTTCTGAGTAGGCTTCCATTTTGGTCCTCAGAGGAGAAGGCCAGGAATTTAATCTTAGCCACGGGGATATGGGGGCCTTTATTTCTAATCATTCTCCAAGCCCTCCAAGTCTTCCTCGCCCCGATACCGGGGCAAGTAATCGGGGCAGCTGGGGGATACGTTTTTGGCCCATGGCTTGGTACCCTATACAGCATGACAGGGGTTATGTTGGGGTCAATTTTGGCGATAATGCTTTCCAGGAGGTATGGGCGTCCTTTAGTGGAGCGATTTGTATCCAAAGAGACCCTTGCTCGGATGGATGATTTAACAGCGAAGGGCGGGCTTTGGTTTCTCTTCATTGCTTTTCTTCTGCCCTTTTTCCCCGATGATGCTCTTTGCTTCTTAGCTGGCCTTTCCTCTATTCCCTTTCCTTGGCTTTTAGCGGTTGTAATAGTGGGGAGGTTACCGGGGGTAGCGGCTTCGGCTTTCTTGGGGGCGGGGATTTCGCGCTTTCCTCCGGAACTGTTTGCAATTCTTTTTGGTTTTGCGGCTTTACTTATCGTCCTCCACCTAATTTTCCGTCGCTTCTAAGGTAAGCCTGGCCCTGGGC
>CAYOIS010000161.1:0-4722 GCA_964404055.1 uncultured Anaerolineae bacterium
TTCAAATTTCAGAGGCTCTTTCAAAAGCGAAGTCATCCGGGCGCCCTTATCAAGAGGGGTGGAGGGACCGGCCCTGTGAAGCCCCGGCAACCAGAACCGGCTATAAGCCGGTTCCAGGTGCCAATTCCGGCAGTATGCCCCCAGGCATTACTGGGAGATGAGGGTGGAATCCGGCGGAGATTTCCCCCCTCCCAGGGGGATTTTTTGTTCATTTTTTCGGGCGCCCTAAAGCAGGGTGCCCTTAATTTTTAACGGGGGAAGAAAAGTTGCGCACGATTGAATGGCACAACGGCATTGTAAAGCTCATAGACCAAAGGCAATTACCCCATCGTTTAGTGATAGAGGAATGCACGGACCATTACCAAATAGCCCGAGCCATTAAAGAGATGCACATTCGTGGAGCGCCGGCTATCGGGGTGGCCGCTGCGTTCGGCCTGGCTTTGGTCGCCTTTCACTCCAAAGCTTCCTCTCCTCCCGAACTCCTCAAAGAGCTGGAAGAGGCAGCGCTTGTCCTCCGCAACACCCGCCCTACGGCCGTGAACCTCTTTTGGGCTCTGGATAGGGTCTTAGCTAAAGCCCGCTCCAATGAAAGCGATTTGCCTTCGCTCAAAGAAGCAATCATCGCTGAGGCCCTCCTCATAGCCGAGGAAGATGTTGAGACAAACAAGAAGATGGGGGCTTTCGGAGCTACTTTGATTAAAGATGGCTACAACATCCTTACCCATTGCAACACCGGTGCTTTAGCCACAGTGGATTACGGCACTGCCCTCGGGGTAATAAGGACAGCGTGGGAACAAGGTAAGCGCATTCATGTTTGGGTGGATGAAACCCGCCCTCGCCTCCAGGGTGCCCGCCTCACAGCCTGGGAACTTAAGCAACTTGGGATACCTGCTACCCTCATAGCCGATAACGTCGCTGGCTTGCTCATGCGCCAGGGCAAAGTGGACATCGTCCTGGTAGGAGCTGACCGCATCGCTGCTAACGGCGATGTGGCCAATAAAATCGGCACGTACAACCTGGCCGTCTTGGCCCATCACCATGACATCCCCTTCTACTCCGTAGCCCCTACTTCCACTATTGACCTCTCCATCCCCTCCGGTGAACATATCCCAATTGAGGAAAGAGATGCTACGGAGGTCACTCACATAGAAGGCATTCCCATAGCGCCCGAAGGCTTCCCCGTATACAATCCAGCCTTTGACGTAACCCCTCATCGCTTAATCACTGGCATAGTTACCGAAAAAGGCATCGTTTACCCGCCATTTGACTTAAACTTGCGCCGCATTGTGGAGGATAGTTAGATGGCTTCTCTGGTTAAAGCTGGCAGAAACACCTGGCTCCTTCTCGGAGGCTCAAACATAGGCTTCGTAGTGGCAGAAGGGAAAGCCTTAATTGTGGATAGCGGCCTGGACAAAGATTCGGCAAGGCAAGCAGCAAAGGCCTTGGAAGAGATTGGAGCCAAAGCCCATGCCCTCATAATCACCCACGCCCACGCCGATCACTTCGGTGGAGCGGCAGCTTTGCGGGAAAGGCTTGGGGTTAGGGTCTTTGCCCCCAAGTTTGAGGCAGCGATCGTGGAGAACCCCGCTTTTGAACCCCTTTGGCTCTTCGGAGGTGCCTCGCCCGTGAAACCTTTGCTTGGAAAATTCACCCTGGCCAAGCCTTGCCCAGTGGATGGGCTGATTGAAGAGGGCACTGTGAACCTGGAAGGGATTGAAGTTAAAATCCTGCCCCTTTACGGCCATGCCCCAGGGCAAATAGGCATAGCTTTTGAGGATTCTTTCTTCTGCGCTGACGCCTTCTTCCCCCTTGAAACCTTATCTAAGCACGGCATCCCCTATTGCACCGATATGGATTTAGCCATCGCTACTTTGAAGAAGTTTGAAGAAAAAGCCTGGCCTTTTGAATGCTTCCTCCCCGGCCACGGCAACATCCTAAAAGACCCAGCCCCTTTGGCCGAAGCAAACCGCAAACGTTTGGAGGAAATAAGGGATAGAGTGCTGGATTTACTTAGTGCCCCTTGCGACGAAGCCACAATAATGCGCGGATTGGCCTCGGCTCTGGGCTTGGCCTACCGGGATCTACCCCACTACTACCTCTGCCGGACCACCGTGTATTCAGCTCTCGCTTCACTGGAAAGGGGCGGGATGGTGGAAGCATTCATTGAAGGGAACAACCTCTTGTGGCGGCGAGTCTAATTGGAGGTCTTTATGGATAAAAGCAAGCTCCTATGGCAATTGACCACTGTAGGTAGCCTTCCCCATACCGAGGTTAGGGAAGCCTGGGCCATCATCATGGAAAATGTCCGCGCAATCCCCAACTGGCCCCAACTTCCACGCCGTAGCTTCTTGGAAAACATGTACGTCCAATTCTCCGAGAGGTTCCCTGGCGTAGTCCTGGATTTGGAAAACCAGCGGATTTACGTGGATAGAAGCAAAGACTTGGACCCGGAACTGGAGGCCCTCTACATCGCTTACCTTGAGAATGACCTGGAGCACGGAGCCATAAGCCCAGATTATGCCCAAGGCTTAGCTACTGCCCATCAATTCCTATCGGGCCATCCCTTAGTGGCAGTGAAAGGCCAGGTAACAGGGCCGGTAAGCTGGGGCCTGAGCGTAGTTGACCAGGATAGGCGCCCAGTCCTATACGATGAAATCTTGGCCGAAGCGGTAGCCAAGCACCTCCGCCTCAAAGCTGCCTGGCAGGAAAAAGAGCTTAGGAAAATATCCCCTAACACCATAATCTTTGTGGATGAACCCTACATGGCCGCTTTTGGGTCTGCCTTTGTATCCCTGAGTCGGGAACAAGTCATATCCCTTATAGAAGAAGTGCTCTCCGGGATAAAAGGCCTCAAAGGGGTCCACTGCTGCGCCAATACTGATTGGTCTATACTCCTGGAGACATCAATTGACATACTCAACCTTGATGCCTATGGCTATGCCGAGAACCTGGCCCTTTATCCGGAAGAAGTAAATCGCTTCTTAGAGCGAGGGGGGATAATCGCTTGGGGTATAGTTCCGGCCAGTGAAGAAGTGCACCGCGAGACCCCTGAAAGCTTGGTAGCCAGACTTGAAGAAGCAATATCTCTCCTGGTAAAGAAGGGGGTACCGAGGGAAGCCATCCTCAACTCCTCCATGATAACCCCATCCTGCGGTACAGGCTCCCTCAGGCCGGAGACAGCGGAAAAGGTGATAAAAATGGCAGCCGAAGTGGCCAAAAGGATGCAGGATAAATACCTTTAAGGAGGTGTAAAATGAGAAACATCCTTATAGAAGCCCTGAAATCAGTCCCAGTGGAGGAGCAGCAAGTAGAGCTTGTAGAGCGCAAAGGTACAGGCCATCCTGACTCCATCTGCGATGCCATAATGGAAGAGGTATCCATAGCCCTGTGCAAAGCTTACACCGAAGCCTTCGGCAAAATCCTCCACCATAACATAGACAAAGGCTTTTTGGTAGCCGGAATCACCGAACCCAAGATCGGCGGGGGCAAGGTCATAGAACCCATGAAGCTCATCTTCGGTGATAGGGCAATTTACGAATTCCAAGGGAAGAAAATCCCCGTAGGTGAAATCGCCGTTGAAACGGCCAAAAGCTGGATACGCAGGAACCTACGCTTCGTTGACCCGGAAAGGCACGTTGTATACCAGAACGAGATAAAGCCTGGCTCTCCGGAGCTTGTTGACATCTTCGCCAGGGAAGTCATCGGCGCCAACGACACCTCCGCCGCTGTGGGGTATGCTCCACTGACTCAGACCGAGCAAATCGTTTACGAAGTGGAGCGCTTCCTCAACTCGCCGGAGTTCAAGGCTCGCTTCCCTGAATCGGGCGAGGACATAAAAGTTATGGGCTATCGCTACAACCGCCACCTTACTTTGACCATAGCTATGGCCTTTGTGGACCGATTTGTAGAAAGCGAAGCCCAGTACTTTGCCCGCAAGGAAGAGATAAGGGCAGCTATAAAGGCCTTTGTGGAAAGCAAGAACTTGGACTTTGAGGAAATCAACATTGACCTCAACACCCTTGATAGCCCAGGGCGTGGGGAAGCGGGGATGTATCTAACCGTCCTTGGTACCAGTGCTGAAGGCGGGGACTGTGGCCAAGTAGGCCGAGGGAACAAAGTTAACGGCGTAATCGCCTTGAACCGCCCCATGAGCACTGAAGCGGCTGCTGGTAAAAACCCAGTAAGCCACGTGGGCAAAATCTACAATCTTCTAACCCATCGCATTGCTGGGCAACTTTACCAGAGGGTAGAGGGGATAAGGGAAGTCTACGTCTGGCTCTGCTCGCAGATTGGTCGTCCTATAGACCAACCGCTCATCGCCTCAGCCCAGCTTATCCTCAAGCCTGGAGTTGAACTTGAAGCCATAAAGGGCGATGTAATAGCCATAATTGAGGAAGAGCTAGCTAACATTTACGAGTTCACCGCCGCCCTTTCGCGGGGAGAATACCCTGTTTGGTAAAAGGCCAACAATTAAGGGGACACCCATATAGCCTTTCGGCAAAGGGTGTCCCCTTTCGGCATCTGCATAAACTAGGTAAACACCTGGCGACCCGTCCGCGGTTAGGGAGTGTATTTCGTCGGGGTTGGGTATGCATTCTGGTGGCTTTGCTCAACCCTGACCCACTGCCTTTAGGACGCTTTTTGCCAGAGCAATGGCCAGTTGCTCCGGAAGCAATTGATGCAATACCGGTAGAATGGCAAAGGGTATCTCAAAATGCCTCT
>CAYOIS010000162.1:0-4710 GCA_964404055.1 uncultured Anaerolineae bacterium
GGGGCGAAAATGAAGGTCACTCTAATAAGGCCATCCTATTACTTGCCCGATGGGCGGGTCCATAAGATTAAAAGGCCATATTTCATAAGCGCCACTTTGCCTTATTTAGCTGCCCTCACCCCTGAAGATGTAGAAGTGGAGCTGGTGGAGGAAAATATTCAAGACGTCAACTTTGAAACCGACTCCGACCTCATCGGAATCACCGCCATAATTAACACTGCCCCCAGAGCTTACGATATAGCCGATGAGTTCCGCCGCCGAGGGAAAAAAGTCGTCCTGGGTGGGGTTCACTTCTCCTCTGTACCGGAAGAGGCCATCCAGCACGCTGATGCTGTAGTCATAGGGGAAGCAGAAGATGTTTGGCCTCAGGTCTTGAGAGATTTTCTGCGTGGGGAACTGCGCCAATTCTACAAGCGTGAAGGTTGGGCCGATCTCTCCCGGACCCCAACACCAAGGTATGAGCTCCTACCTTACAAGCGCTTCCCATTGACTTTTTATCCTGTCCAAACAAGCAGAGGCTGCCCCCATAACTGTGACTTTTGCGCTGTAACCACTTTCTTCGGCCATACCTACAGGCTTCGCCCGACGGAGCTTGTGGTGAGGGATGTGCAAGCTACCGGCAGCCGCTACATCTTCTTTGTTGACGATAACTTTGCCGTGAACAAGAGGCGAACAATTGAGCTTTGCCAGGCTTTGAAGCCATTGAAGATTACCTGGGTGACTCAAGTAGAAATCACCGCTGGGATTGACCCTGAAATCTGCCAAGCCATGGCTGAAAGCGGCTGCAAAGCCGTAGTTATAGGGATGGAATCAATCAACCCCGAAAGCCTGAAAGCTGTTGGCAAAAGACATAACCTATCCCTACTCCAAGATTACCCAAAGATTATCCGCAACTTTCAGGAAAGCGGGATTGCCGTTGTAGCAAGCATTATATTTGGGATGAACGGCGATACCTTGGAGAGCATAAGGCAAACTGTCCAATTCCTCAAGGACAACAATGTGGCTGGGGCAATGTTCTACACCCTATTACCGTACCCCGGAACGCCTCTGGCCCACCGCCTGGAGAAAGAAGGCCGAATCCTCACTAAGGATTGGAACCTTTACGATGCCCGACATGCCGTGATAAAGCCGATGAACATGGAGCCAAAAGAGCTGGAGGAGGCTTTGATGGAAGCTTATCGGCGGTTCTATGCCCTGGCCTCAATAGTCAAGAGGCTCTTCCTTCCCCCAAGGCCTTACATCTTCCCCCTCATCTTCTACAATCTGGAATACAGGTGGGCTGCCCTGCGCGGAACTCTTGGCCTTTTAACCCAATAGGAGGGAAAATGGCTGGAAAGTTCGGCAATGCTCTAAGCCCAAGCACTGCCTCACCGGAACGCAAAGTGTTCAATAACCTACCAGGCCTCTATCCCACCGAGGACTGGGTAGCTTATTACTGGTCCGTAAATGAAGAGGGGAAGCTTGAAGAGCGGAGGGCAGTGGTTCAACTCCCCTTGGGCTTCTCCAAAGTTTGCCCGGAAATAGAAGTGGGCCAAAACGGATGCATCCTGCATGTGCGCCGTTGGGGATTTGGGTGCTACCCATCGCTTTTGGAAGAAATGGGCTTTGATTTCACCCCGCTCCTCAGCCACGACCGTTCCCTTTTCCCGGATGATGAGCACGAGATAATGCACTTGGCCTTCAAGATAACCCACTTTGAACTTCCGGGCTTCTTCATCATCGCCAGCGATGAGCACCCCTTCCTCCTTTTTGACCCGGATGGTACCCTTAAAGGTTCTTACACCCGCTGGTACACTTACCTCGGAGCCCTCGCCTACATTGTTTCCGGGGGGAAAGTGGGCTGCGGTTTCATAAAGCTGGAGAAGGAAATGAAGAGGCTTTATCAGGAAGCGGTCTTAATCCTCAAGGCAGCTATGGAGGAGGCGAAATGAGCGAGCTTGAGGCCTTGCAAGAGGAATGGGAAGAGAAAATCCTCAAGCCAACCTTAGCCAAAGCCCCCGAGCGCAAGAAAAGGTTTGAAACCCACTCAGGCATAGAAGTCAAAAGGCTTTATACACCATTAGACACCCAAGGCATAGATTACGTCCGCGATTTAGGCTTCCCTGGCTCTTACCCCTTTACCCGAGGCGTGTACCCGACTATGTACCGGGGGCGACTGTGGACAATGCGCCAATACGCTGGCTACGCTACAGCCGAAGAAACCAATGCCCGCTTCAAATACCTCCTTGAACAGGGCCAGACAGGCTTATCCGTCGCTTTTGACCTCCCAACCCAGACAGGCTATGATGCTGACCACCCCATGGCCTTAGGTGAGGTGGGAAGGGTCGGCGTTTCCATAAGCTCCCTTGAGGACATGGAACGCCTCTTTGAGGGCATACCCTTGGATAAGGTCTCCACCTCTATGACCATAAACGCCACTGCTCCAGTAATTTTGGCCATGTACATTGCCGTAGCTAAAAAGCAAGGGGTTGACCCCAAAGTCCTTGATGGCACTGTCCAGAACGATATACTCAAGGAATACGTTGCCCGCGGAACCTATATCTTCCCTCCCGACCCTTCCATGCGCCTTACCGTTGATATCATGGAATACTGCAGTCGGGAACTGCCTCGCTGGAATTCAATAAGCATAAGCGGTTACCACATCCGAGAAGCTGGGGCCACTGCGGTTCAGGAGCTCGCCTTTACTTTAGCCAATGGCATCGCTTATGTGGAAGCAGCCGTTAAGCGAGGGCTTGATGTTGACTCCTTCGCTCCGCGCATTTCCTTCTTCTTCGGTGCTCACAATAACCTTTTTGAAGAGGTGGCCAAATTCAGGGCTGCTCGCCGCCTCTGGGCCAGAATAATGCGGGAGCGCTTCGGAGCCAAGAACCCCGCTTCTTGGATGCTAAGGTTCCACACCCAAACCGCAGGCTGTACCCTAACTGCCCAACAACCATTGAACAACATAATCCGGGTGACTATCCAGGCTTTGGCTGCTGTCCTGGGAGGAACCCAATCCCTCCATACCAACTCCTACGACGAAGCCCTCGCCCTACCCAGCGAGGAAGCTGTCCGAATAGCCCTCCGTACCCAACAGATAATCGCCCATGAATCGGGAGTGACGGATACGGTTGACCCCTTGGCCGGAAGCTACTACGTGGAAAGCCTTACCAGGGAAATTGAAGAGAGGGCCGAGGAATACATAAAGCGCATAGATGCCATAGGTGGAGCCATCAAAGCGATAGAGTCTGGTTACATCCAACGTGAGATTATGGAAAGCGCTTATCGCTACCAGAAGGAAATTGAGGCCCGAGAACGCATTGTAGTGGGGGTCAATGAATATGTGATTGAGGAAGAGAAGCGGACTTTGAAGCTTCTTAAGGTTGACCCTGCCGTTAGGGAGAGGCAAATAGCGCGACTTCAGGAGGTCCGGCGCCGTCGCGATAACGCTAAAGTAGCAGAGCTTTTAGCCAAGCTTGAGGAAGCAGCCAGAGGGTCTGATAACCTCATGCCGATTATACTGGAGTGCGTGGAGGCCTACGCTACCTTGGGCGAAATCTGCGATGTCCTCAGGAAAGTGTTCGGGGAATACAAGGCCCCAGTGCTACTTTAGGGCGCTATTTTTGGCCCTCCTCAGCTTTATAACCATGGCTTTCGGCCCACCGACTCTTAGGGAGAAGGATGCAGCCGGCCTTAAGTTTTACCCTTGTCAGCTAAGAGAATTAGCTGAAAGCCGTCCCCCGGCTATTGAAGCCAAAGCCTTCCTCTTGGCTGACTTCACCACTGGAAACATCCTTCTGGCCCAGAACGAGCGCGAGAAGCTCCCACCCGCCAGCTTGACCAAAATAATGACCGCTATTTTGGCTCTGGAAAAATCCTCATTGAACGATACCGTGGTGATTGGGGAAGGGGTCACGGGGTTAGAACCGCCGATTCTGGGGCTCTTGCCCAAGCAAAAAGTATCCATGGAGAATTTACTCTATGGCCTCCTACTCATTTCGGCGAACGATGCCGCCGCAGCCATAGCCGAGCACATTGCCGGAAGCCAAGAAGCTTTCGTAGAGATGATGAACCAGAAGGCAGCTGAGCTGGGGATGCAAGACACGCATTTTGTCAACCCGCAAGGCTTTGATGCCGAAGGACACTTCTCTACCGCTTACGACCTCTGGCTCCTCACCCGCTACGCCCTGGCTAACCCGACCTTTGCAGCGATAGTTTCAACCCGTGAGCGATGGGGGCTTCTTTCCTCCAACCGTTTCCTCAGCCTTTACCCTGGTGCTGATGGGATAAAGACTGGCACCACCCCCTTAGCTGGGGAATGCTTGGCCGCTTCGGCCACCAGAGGCAACCAAAAGGGGGTAGTTATCTTGTTGAACAGCCCCGACCGCTATGGCGAGGCGGCTTCCCTCCTGGATTTTTACTTCCGGAACTATGCGCTCGTTCCCCTCTCTTATCCTGCCCTTGACTTAGTGAAAGGGCCTTCTGGGGAGGTTTCTGCCCTTAAAGTTGAAGGGGGAAATTACATCCTGGTGGAAAAATGGAAATTCCCTTTGCTCCGCTTTTACCGGAGCGTTTCGTCAGGTGAGCTTTTGGTTTACCTTGGGGATAAAGTCCTTCTCTCTCGGCCGCTAAAGGTGGAAGAGCAGTAAGTCTGGCCCCCAATACGTTATTGCGAACCCCTGGAGGGGGACAGGGAGAAGGTTCGCCCTCTGGACCCCCGCATTCGCAGGG
>CAYOIS010000163.1:0-4670 GCA_964404055.1 uncultured Anaerolineae bacterium
ACCGGATTTTGGCAAATTCTTTCTCGGCCCAGGCGATGGCGTCCTCAGGGGCCTTTTTCCCAGAGGCTACATCGTTCATGACGTTGTATAAGATGCCTCTTATAGCCTCCCAACCGTAAATTGCTGGCTCGCTTCGGGCGTAAAGGACAAAGTCCATGGCTTTCTTAAGGAGGGGATGGGCTTTTAAAAGGGGAGAATTGGAAGCAGAAGCCCGAACCGGTAAGTAGCCTGTGGCCACAGCCCAACGAGCATTCTGGTCGGGTTGGGTGAACCATTTGAGGAAAAGCCAGGAGGCCAGTTGCCTCTCCGGGGTAGTCCTGAAGACGCAGATTGAAGGGCCATACAGGTCCGCCACAGAGCCAGGGCTCTGGGCCGGAGGCAAGGCTATTGCCCAGTTGAAGCGAGGCTTGCCGGTCTTCGGGTCCTTAATAGCTTCCTGGTAATAGGGAATCCCCGCAGTTGAGCCAAAGGCAAAGATTATCTTCTGAGCGGCGAAGTCCTTTTGGTCCTGGTAGCGCTCCTCAACTTTGTAGGCGAGACCCTCGTCTATGAGTTTTTCCAGGAATTGAAGGACGGAAAGAGCAGCTTCTTTATCGGGAAGGAATTCCCCTTCTGGCCCAAGTATTTCCCCCTTGTAGCTCCAGACCATCCATGTGAAAGTAGAAGCGCTTGGGGCAATGGCGTAGCAAGGTTTGCCCTCCTTCTCCTTGCGCATACGACAAATTTGATAAAATTGGCTCCAGGTCTCCGGCGGCTCTTTGTAGCCCAGCGCTTGGAGGGCATCAGCATTGTAATACATGACTTCAAGGCTGCGGCCGGGCGGGAAGCTCAGCATTTTCTGGTCAAAGTCGGGATAGCGATCCCCCTCCAAGAAGGGGTCAAAGTAATCTTCAAGCTCTTCCGGCTTAAGGCCGTACTTTGGACTTTGGAGGTAATCGTCCAAGGGGACAACAGCATCGGCCTTGGCGTATTCAACAATGACGTTCTGGTAGGAGAAAGCCATGTCGGGAGGGGTGCCTGAGGCTATGGCTGCCAAGACTTTGCGTCTGATTTCCGAGTAAGAGCCGGCGTACCAGGCCTTTACTTTTATGCCCCAAGGGTTGGTTCTGTTGAACTCATCTACCATCTCCAAAAGGGTCCTTTCGTGGAGCTGAGTGTAGGGGTGCCAAAGGGTCACCTCCTGACCTTCAGGGTTGACGTTCTTAAATGGCTCAAAAGGCTCAGGGGTGGGGGAAGGGGTCGGTGCAGGGGGAAGAGTAGGGGTTGGAGAAGGTGTGGGCAGAGGGATCGGCGTGAAAGTTGAAGTGGGAAGAGGGGTTGGGGAGGGCGCAAAAGTTGGAGTAGGCGAGGGAAGAAGGGCAATGGGAGAAGGGGAGGCTGGAACTCCTCGGCAGGAGGCTATCATTAATGGGACCAATACTGCCAAAAGAAAGCAACGCTTGAGCATGTTTGTCCTCCTCATTCACCGTTCGGGCAAAGAGCCCGGTGTTGGGGTTAATGCCACCCGGAAATCGCGAGCGCAATCATCGGTATCAGCGTTGGGAGGATATCGCTCCAGAGAAGCTCCGGCTTTTGAGACCCCAGGATGAGCTTTTACACCTGGGAAGCTTTTATCCCCATACACTACTACATCCACCGGATTATCCTCAGGGCCTAAGAGCACAACCTCATCGCCAAAGTTCCTGAGCTCCCAAGGGCCTGAGCTCCACGAGGTATATGGTATCATGTCGGGCACGTTGGGGTTGGTGTCCACAAGCTCAAAATCGGGCCAACGGCCGTAAAGTTCGTAGAAGCCTGATGCACTCCAAGCTATCACCTTGACTTCCCCTGGGCCGATTGTTGAGCCCGCAGGGAAGCGGTACATTCCTTCCCTAACCCCTCGCTCTTGAGCGTCCCCAAGCTTGTAATCCCCTAAGCCTATAGCTCTGGAAGTAGGGTTATATATCTCTACCCATTCCTTGCCTTCATCAGCGCCAGGGGCATCGTAGAGAACCTCGCTTATCAAGAGGTCCGATGGGTAGCGGAAGTTGTTGAAGATTGCTGGTGCGTAAACCCTGAACACACCGTAAGGTGCGGCCCAGTCAGTCCAGAAGAGCGAGGCAAGGTAATCAAAAGTCTCCTTGCTCCGGATGAGAAGTCCCACCTCCCTGTTGGCCTTAAAGGATACCTCGCTGCCGTTGATGCTGCCAATCCAGACGTAGTGTTCATCCCCGATGCGGGCAAGCACCATCTTGTTGTGGATGCCCATGCCCATAGGGCTGGCAAGCTTAGCTTCAAGGTCAAGCATTTCTTCCCGAGCCAGCCTGTTGAGGTAATCCACAACTTGCGAGTTTTGGTCGTGGTAGTAGAAATCATCAAGCAAGATTCTGACCGAAGCGCCTCGCCGGGCGGCTTCTACCATTGCCTCAAGGCGCAGGTTTTGACCATCTCCCCACTGAAGATACTCGTAAAGCTGCTGGGATAAAACCAAATCGCCCTTGCCAGCTCGGGATAGAACCTTAAAGAGGCCTCCTTCTTGACTAAGGGCATTTTC
The DNA here is from genome assembly GCA_964404055.1 of uncultured Anaerolineae bacterium. Taxonomy (GTDB): domain Bacteria; phylum Chloroflexota; class Anaerolineae; order SpSt-600; family SpSt-600; genus SpSt-600. The sequence goes on from CAYOIS010000163.1 coordinate 2,534, forward strand.
AGGGGCAGTTGTTAGCTCAAAGTAGAAGGAGCCTTCAAGTCCCAAGGGCGACGGGAATTTCACCCGATAAGTCAGCCTTTCGCCGCCTCCGCATCCCTCGTCAGGGCATCCTCTCATGACCAGCGGGAGGTAAACTCGGTAGATGGGTGGAGGGGAGCACAGGTCTGGCCTTGAAGTGCAATCGGCCACATCGGGCCGGGAGGGGTCAGCATCGGCCCAAAACAGGCTCCTCAGCTTTTCCACCACACTTGGGGCATCGGTGGCGATGTAGACCCCGCGATGCCCAACGGTGCCATCGTCCTTCGGGTCGGAGGGCATTCCGTTTGGGGAAAGGTTTTCCGAGCCTAACAGGGCCAAGCGGCCATCTATTATCGCATATTTGGCGTGTTGGAACCGGTAGCGGCGTGGGTATCCGACCATAAAATATACTTTGCCTCCTGCATCGGAAATGACCTTAGCCGCCCACTTTCCCTCTCGCGAAAGCCCACCCACAGGCTCGCCTTCCAGCAAGACAGTTACCGAAACTCCAGCTAAGGCCTTCTCGGCTATGGCCAAGGTAAGGGAAACGTTTTCCAGGGAATAAGAGGCGATTTCCAACGAACGCTCTGCCGAAAGCAGAAGGTCGCTGAAAGTCTCGTAGAGGTGGTCGGGGCCGATAGCCAAGGTTAAGCTGGCTGTTTCGGTTATTCCGGCTGGAGCGATGAAGCTTTCCAAGTTCCACCCTGGGTAGAAGGCCCTCCGCCCTCGGTATGGGTCATCTGGGTCTTGAATCCAATCGGCGCGGGTATTTGTGTCCTGGAGTGGGGAGCCGGTGCGCTCGTCTCTCTTCCTCAGGAGAATTTGGCCCTCAAGCCCTAAGCCCCCGGAGACCCTATAAGGCTGGATGGGTTCACCCAGCCAGCCAGGGGAGTCGGATTTCCCACCCTTGTAGACCAAGGTGTCTACGGAGTCCGTGATGGTACCTCCTGGGGGAAGAATGAAGGCTTCATCGCCGGTGTTGCCGAAAGCTGGGCTTTTACCGCTCATCTGTGGCACTTCAGGCGATGAATCGGCCCCGTATTCCCAATCGGGCAAAAAGCCAAAGCTTCTCTGGAAGGCGAGAGCATCCTTAGCGCACCAAATCGCCTCCCCCGAAGCAAGCCTTGCCCCCGCAGGGAAGCAGACCTTACCCTCTCCATCGGTCACGCACCAATCGCCGAGGTCAACCTCGCAAGCCGACCCGTTCCACAGCCTGAAGGCCTCATCGGCATCGTTCTCTTGATAGCCGTCATAGAGAAGCGCATCAAGCAATATCCTGGGGATGAAATAGGTTTCAAAATGCGCCGTGTTATCGCTGAGATCGGGCTCGGGGGAAAGGGAGCTCACAGTAACCGTTAAAGCAGTGCTCCCGCAGGCCCTCTCATCCCCTTTCACTTCAATGGTCCAGGAAACAGCCTCGCCTGCATCAAGGGAATTCGCCTCCCAAACCAGCAGGTTGGGGGAAGGCTCCCTGAGAGGATAGGGGGCTGTGTGGGTCAGGAATTCCAGCATTGAAGGAAGCTCGGCTGTAATTACAAGGCCTTCGGCTCCAAGTAGACCTTGGTTGCTGATGGTGATGGTGTAAGGGTAAGAAACTCCGGGGAGCACCTTCTCCGGACCGCTGAGGGTTGCCTTGAGCTGGGCCACAAGGGGGATTATGCAGGTAGTAATGGTTCCGACGTTGTTCAAGTAATTGGTCTCGGAAATGGAGGTGGCCACTCGCACCTCATTGGTTACGCACCCTGAAGCCTGGGCGGGGCTTTGCACGGTCAAGGTTATAAAGTAAGGGCCGCTCAGCCCAGGGATCGGCCCTGTCTCCCAGACAAGGGTGTTTGAGGAGGGCTGGGTGAAAGTGAAAGGGCTTTGCTGGGATAAAAAGGCGAAGCCGTCAGGAAGGGTATCGGTAATTAAGGCATTGCTTACCCCTGTGACCCCTCCATTGGTGAGAGCGATGGTGTAAGTGAGCAATTCCCCAGCCACCACCTGGTCCGGTCCGCTTTTGGAGACCATAAGGTCGGGATAGCTCAGGGAGTTAAGGGCTTTAGGTGTGCCGGTGATGGGGTTACTTTTGCAGTCAATCCCATTGCGGATGAAGCCGTTGTTCGTCCCCCAGTTATCG
>CAYOIS010000164.1:0-4624 GCA_964404055.1 uncultured Anaerolineae bacterium
TGTAAAGCCCTACTCTTATGCGACTCAAAGTCGCCTGGCTTGGGATGGGAATTATGTGCCGATCGGGGATTATCTCGCCTGGTTCCCAGCGGGTGGTAGGGGAAAAGCTTTCACCAGGCGGACCATCGTGCTGAGAGATTTTCTTCCCTTCGGAGTCAAGGAGATGAACGAAAGCGGTTAGGTTCTCCCCCAGTGGCTCCAGAGCCATCCAGTAAAGGGTTGCCTCCGCAACTCCGCTGCTTTGCTTGAAGCTCAAACCCAAAAGCGCTACTTTCCCTTCAAACTCTGCCTCCACACCTATAGGCTGGACGCATGTAGAACATCGGAGGTTATGCCAGCCCCAAAGAGCAAACCAAATGGCTATCGGTAGTAGAAGCATTAGAATGGCTCGCTTACATTTACTTTGCCAAAGGAGAATTAAAATCACCAATGCCCCCACCAAACTAAGCCCCTTCCCCACCCTCCGAGGCAATGTGTCACCAAACCAGATTTTAATCGTATGCTCCCCGGCTGGAACCTTAACTGTTACCAAGCCAAGCTGAGGAGAAGGGGAAACTTCAAGTGGAATTCCCTCAGCAGTAGCCTGCCAACCAGGGAACCAGAATTGGTGCCAACGGATATATGTATCGCGGGAAGAGTTCAAAGTTAAGGTAATTCTCAAAGGGCAGATGAGCTTAAGTTCTACCCTTTCAGGCCCGTGGTACTTTTCAACCCAAGGGGAAGGACCTTCCCGCGGCAGCCAGAATTCTTCCCTTGGAACTTTAACTGTAACCGGAAGGTACTCCAGAAGCCAAGGTCCTCCCCAGAGCCTGGCCCACAGAGCAGTCTGATAATCATACTGAGCCATGGAGTGGAAGTTTACTTCCTCTTCTTTAAGCACCGGCTGGCCCGTTTCAGGCCACCTAAGAGGTTCCCATTCTATACCGGCAAGCGAGGTTAAAGCCCATATCGCAGTCACCAGGAACAAGCAAATTAGCTTGGGAAATTCAGGAAGCTTCCGGCTTAAATATAGGGCTATGGGGGCAACTAATAGTGAGCCAAAAAGCCCGACCATCGCTTGAAATCGCCATGGAAATTGGAGGAATGTGAGAGGCTTGAGGTTTAGCCAAAGGAATGACGAGGATGGAGTGTTCATGAAAGCAGCAATGGCTACAAAGAGAGCGGCTGCTAAGGTTAAAGCCTTTTTATCCGTGTCCAAAGTGCGGATTTGCATTAAGGCCAGGACAAAGCCACAAGCCATAAGGGCCATTTGCCAGAGGCTGAAAAGGTGCTGGGAAATAGGGTAGTGGTGGATTAATGAGCGGGAAAAAAGTTCGGCGAAAGGGAGGAGGAAGTTTAAAGGCTCAGTGACCGATGGAGCAATTTGGCCAGCTCTAATCCATCGGTTTTCGGCGAGGGCGGGGAGCCAGTAGAAGGCGCTGAGTGTAAGCCCAAGGATCGCCCCTAAAGCTGCAAAGAGCAAAGCCTTTAGCCGGTCAGAAAGCTTGGCAAAAGTCAAGGCTAAGGCGTAAGCCAAGGCAAAGGGGGCAAAGATAAAAGCCGAAAGGTTGTGGGTAAGGATGAGGCCAGCAACCCCCAAGGCCAGGAAAGGGACAGGCTTAAGGGTTTCCTCTCTCACCACCTTCCGAAAAAGCCATAGGATTAAGGGGAAAAATGCAAAGGCCGAATGTTCCGCCAAGGCAGCGCGGATATAGGCATTAGCTATGTGGTAGGTGAAGTAAGTGTAGGCTACCGCTACCCAGAGGCCGGCTTCTTCGCCGAAGAGGTCCTTGGCCCATAGGTAAGCCGTAAAAGCAGCCAAGAGGAAGGAAAGACCGAAGGAAGCCTTCAGGGAGTTTATAAACCCAAACCCGAGCCAGTGGAGGAAGACAATTAAGTAATAGCTCAGGGGGGCGTAGAAGTTAGTGACTGGGTAACCATAGAAGAAGCCAAGGTTAGGGAGCCAACGGGGATAAAGCTCCCATCCCCGCAAGGTGTAATCCAAATCAAAGGAGCGGAAAAGGTGGTGGAAAGGGTCATGGGAGGCCCAAAGGCCTGGTTTGAAGAGGGGGAATAAAGCGGGTAAGGTAAAAGCTATGAGTAAGACTGGAAGGGGGCCCGGATATCTCCGAGCCCCCTTGCCATTTGCCATCACCTCTCCTCTTCCGGCAAGAAATGCGCTTCCTTCTTGCTATACCACACAGATAGGGCCACGATTATAATGCAAATAGCCACAAAAACATAGATGGGCCATTTGGGGGAAGAGTGAGAGGAGTGAAGCCTTACGATTATGGGGGCAATTATGACCGAAACCAAGTTCACCACTTTTATCATCGGGTTTAGGGCCGGGCCTGAAGTATCCTTGAGGGGGTCACCTACCGTATCGCCCACAACGCTGGCCTTGTGAGCTTCGGAGCCCTTACCACCGTAAAGCCCATCTTCTATAGTCTTCTTAGCATTATCCCAAGCTCCTCCAGCATTGGCCATGAATACAGCCAACAGCTGGCCAGTTAAGATTATCCCAGCCAAGAAAGCCCCCAAGGCCTCTTCACGCAAGGCAAATCCGACGATGAGCGGGGAAAGGACGGCCAGGAGACCGAGGCCCACAAGTTCACGCTGAGCAGCTCTGGTGCAAATCGCAACAGCTCTGGCGTAATCGGGCTTAACAAGCCCCTCCATGAGGCCTGGGATACGGAATTGCCTCCGCACTTCCTCAATGATAAGAGAAGCCGCCCTCGCTACTGCCCTTATGGTAAGGGAACTGAAGAGGAATGGGATAGCCCCGCCTGCGAGCAGGCCTATGAACACTTGGGGCTTAACCACGTTTATAGTGAAAGCCTGGATTCCTGTTTCCTCGGTGAAGGAGCCGAATAGACAGACGGCCGCAATCACTGCCGAACCTATGGCTATCCCCTTAGTTATAGCTTTAGTAGTATTGCCTACAGCATCAAGGTCGGCCAAAATTTTGCGGGCCGATGGCTCCATCCCCACCATCTCCCCAATCCCATTGGCATTATCGGCTATGGGGCCGAAGGCATCCATGGAAACGTTGTTTCCGGTCAGGGTAAGCATGCCTATGCCGGTAAGGGCCACCCCGTAGAAGATGAGAGGGGGCTCTCCAGCGAAGATGAGGACCGAGGTCAAGATAGCAAAGGCTATTACGAATATAGCCCAGACAGTGCTTTCATACCCGACAGCCAGGCCAGTCAAAATTGTGGTAGCTGAGCCAGTGCGAGTGGAGCGGGCTATCTCCTGAACAGGAGCAAACCTGGTGCCGGTAAAGTAATCGGTCAGATAGTTTATGATAACTGCTAAGATTATCCCGGCCAAAGTAGCCCAGAAAAGCCTGAGGTCATGGGCATAGAATTTGGCCAGGAGGAGGAAGCCAATTATAGAAGTCAAGGCTGAGATGTTGTACCCTCGCTTTATTGCATCCATAGCATTTTCCTGCTCGCTGCGGGCACGGACAGCGTAAGTCCCAATTATGGAGGAGAGAACCCCGATGGCCCGGACCATGAGGGGGAACACAATCCAACGATAATCGTGGGGGTTACCAAGGTAATGCATAACTCCTATGCCCAGGATCATGGCCGAGACTATGGTAACTTCGTAGGATTCAAAGATGTCGGCAGCCATACCAGCGCAATCCCCAACATTGTCCCCCACAAGGTCCGCCACCACGGCTGCATTGCGGGGGTCATCTTCCGGAACGCCTTGCTCCACTTTGCCCACCAGGTCTGCCCCTACATCGGCGGCCTTAGTGTAGATTCCACCGCCCACTCGCATGAAGAGGGCCAAAAGGGTCCCACCAAAGCCAAACCCCAAAAGTACATCCTTAGCATGTATTCCGTAAATGAGGAAGATGATGGTACCGCCCAAGAGGCCGAGGCCATCGGTGAGCATTCCAGTTATCGTTCCAGTACGGTAGGCAATGCGGAGGGCCTCGCTAAAGGATTTGCGCGAGGCGGCCGCCACTCTTACGTTCCCCTGGACGGCCATGCTCATCCCTACGTAACCTACAGTTCCAGAGAAAGTAGCCCCCATGACGAACGCTAAAGCTCGGCCAATGGAGATTTTCAGGGGTTCTCCTGCCAGGTGAGCAGATAAGAAAAGGGCTATGGCCAGAAGGACGATTAACCAAAGGATAGCGCGGAACTGGGTGTTCAAGTAAGCCTTAGCCCCGCTTCGGATAGCGTTTGCTACTTCTTCCATCTCTTTTGTACCGGTCGGCTCCCGAAGGACCTGGCGGCCGAGGATAAAAGCGTAGATAAGGCCGCCTATAGCTACTAGGAGGATGCTCCACACGCCGAAAATTTCAAAGGCACTGGCTCCCTCCAGCAATTTGCACCTCCTTGCTAAGAGTGGTAAAAAATTTTACCACTCTTAATCGTTTTGTCAAATTTGCGGAGTGCCTACGCCAGAAGAGCATTACCGGGAAGATTGTAGGGGTTAGCTATTCGCCCCCTAATTTTTGATGGGACCACCATCCACGACCCCCTGCCCCTTACCTCCCTCGCGAGAGTTAGGGTGGGTAAATGTTGTTCTCTACACCCCAATAGTTGGCAAAGGCCAAGTTCTAACCGAAGGCCCAAAGGGGTTAAATTAAACCGGCCGCGAAAGGGCTGGGAAACACCCTTAGCTTAGG
>CAYOIS010000165.1:0-4601 GCA_964404055.1 uncultured Anaerolineae bacterium
AAGGGGGCGGAGCCCCCGGCATTAGAGCAAGCTTACAGGGTCAACTTCCACTTTCCACCCTGCAGGGAGGGTGACTTCGGCCAGGAGGGCTTGGGGGTTCGGGGCCAAGATGATTATTTGCCAACGGTAGCGGCCACGGAGGCGAGTGTGGAAGCAAGGCACTGGCCCTATCAGCTTAACCCCTTCGCTTGAGCCGATAAGGCTTAAGAGCTTTCGGTAAAGGGCCTCGGCCCTTTCCCGGCACTCTTTCTCGCTGGAACCCTGGTAGAGGAGCCGAGCAATCCCCTGGAAAGGCGGATAGCCGTGGAAACGCCTGAACTCCATCTCTTTCTGGAAAAATCCTTCGTAATTGTGTTGGGCAGCTAACTCAACAGCGTAATGGTCCGGGGTGTAGGTTTGAACTATGACTCGCCCTCCCAATGGGCTGCGGCCTGCTCTGCCCGCTACCTGCATCAAAAGTTGGAAAGTCCTCTCCGCCGACCAAAGGTCTGGCAAGTGCAAGGCCGTATCGGCTGAGATTACCCCTACTAAGGTTACGTAGGGGAGGTCAAGCCCCTTGGCTATCATCTGCGTCCCCACCAAGACATCGGCCTGGCGGGAGGCAAATTTCTCCAGGATTATCTGGTAAGCGTACTTCCAGACTACAGTATCGCGGTCAAGCCTGAGGACTCTGGCGTCGGGGAAGAGGCGTAGGACTTCGTCTTCTACCTTCTCCGTTCCGAGGCCGAGGTAGCGGATATTTCGGCTGAGGCAAACTGGGCAAGAAGATGGGACCTGATAGCTCCGGCCGCAGTGGTGGCAGAGGAAGGAAGGCTCTTTTGCCCTATTTCCTACGTGATAGGTCAAAGGGACATCGCACCGCTGGCATTTAGCCACATAGCCGCAATCCCGGCAGATAACGAACGTAGCAGTGCCGCGGCGGTTCAGGAAGAGGATAGCCTGCTCTCCGGCTGCAAGGGTCTCCTCCAATGCTTTTATCAGAGCACGGCTGAAAATCCCGCGGTGCCCAGCCTTGAATTCCTCCCTCATGTCCACAATCTCCACCGGTGGGAGGCCCGTGGAGCAGAGGTCATCCCTTTCCTTGAGCAGAACCAGCGGCGCTTTGCCCTTAAGGTCCTGAGGCTTCCAGAGGATGCGCTTGGGCAGCTCCAGCAGGCGTATTTCCCCACGCTTAGCCTTGTAGAAGCTTGCTAAGTCGGGTGTAGCGCTGCCCAGAATCACCACTGAGCCTGTTATCCGGCCCAGCTGCATGGCCACATCCCTGGCGTGATAGTAAGGCCTCTTTTGGTCCTTGTAGGAGCGGTCGTGCTCCTCATCCACCACGATTAAGCCTGGGTTTGGTAAGGGGGCAAATAGAGCCGAGCGTGGCCCTATCACTACGCTCACTTCCCCTCGCCTTATCCTCCGCCAAGTATCATACCTTTCACCGAGGGAAAGCTTGCTGTGGATTACGGCAATCTTTCCGGGGAAGCGTGAACCGAAGCGGCGAACGGTTTGGGGGGTGAGTGAAATCTCTGGGATTAGGACTATGGCCTGCCGCCCTTGGCGGAGCGTCTCCTCAATTGCCCTGAGGTAAATCTCGGTCTTGCCGCTTCCCGTAACACCGAACAAGAGGTAAGGGTGGAACCCACCTGCTTCAATCCCTGCCTTTATCTCTTCCCAAGCCCTTTCCTGGTCTGCGGTCAGGACCGGAGGGGCAGCCTCTTCAAAGACCAAGCCAGCCAGCGGGTCACGGGCGACCTCTTCCCTCACCAGTTTTATCAACCCTGCCTCTTCCAGTTCCCGCAAGTGCTTGAAAGAGCAGCCTGTCTCGGCATAAAGGTTGCCAGTTGAGACCGGCTCCTTCTCCCGGTAAAGGACTTCTAAGATGGCCAAGTAAGTGGACAGGCCTTGCTCTTTCCAAGCTAAGCGGATGGCCTCCTCCGGACCTACAGTTAGGATGACCTGTTCCTCCTCCTCCACAACCTTTGCTAAACCTTCTTCTTCCAAGGCCTTAAGAGCGCCCCGTGCGTCCTTGAGCATTTCCAAAGGTATCGGTCCTTTAGCCGAGAGGAGCAAGTCAAGGACTGCGGCTTTGGTTTTGGCTCGCTTTCCGGCTTTTTCCCTCGCTTTTATTAGTTCTTCCTGCGGAGCTATTGGCACCAGGAACCGGCTGGGGGGTATGATTTTGACCAAACCCTCTTCCTCAAGCCGGCGGATGTTCTGGCGGGAAGAGCTTGTGGCTTCTAAAACTTCCCTAAGGGAGGGGATGGGGCCGGCGTGGGCCAAGTATTCAAGGATTTTAGCTCTACTGGATTCCCTCCGCAATGGCTGAAGGAGACGGAGCCAATCCTTCCGAGGGGTTACAAGGAAAGCGTAAACCAGCCTTTTTGGGCCTACCGAGGGCGGGGTAAGGATAGGCTGGCGGATTACAACCCCTTCTTTGAGGAGTCTCCGTAAGGCGCTGTGCCACCCCTTCGGCCCTAAGAATTCTTCCAACCGGTCAATCCTTACCTCACCTTTCTCCTTAAGGAGAGCGACGATGGCTTTCTCCCATTTGTCTTCCGGGGTAAAGGGGTTAGCTTCGGGGTTGAGGCGTAGGACGCTTCGGGCTTTTCCTCCTATGCCTGGAGGAAACATGAGGGCGATGCACTCGTTTACGGGGGCGAGGTAATACTTGCTCATCCATTCCGCCAAGCGGAGCTGGTAAGGTAAGAGGGAAAAGTCAAGAAAGAAAGCTATGGGCTTTATCCTTTCTTCCTCTATCTCTAAAGGTGGGACATTGCTTAAGGAGAAAATGACCCCTTGCACCAGCCTTGGGCCAAAAGACACAACTACCCCCCGGCCGATGCAGGCTTCGGAGCGCAAATGTTCAGGGATAAAATAGTGGAAGCCGGGGAAAGGCTTGTCTTTACCAGACCTCAACGGGAGGTTGACGACGACCTCGGCATAGAGCCTTTCACCCATCACGTTCTTCTGAGCCCCGGCCCATTTTTTTGAGCAACTCCATTGCTCTCCGGCCGTAAAGGCTATCAGGGAAAAGTTCTGAGGCTTCTTTCAGGCACTGGATGGCCTTATCCTTTTGGCCTGCCTTGCGGTAAGCGAGGCCAAGGTTGAATAGGCAAGCGGCCTCGTGCTTGAAGCTTATCGTCTCCTTATACTTATCCAGGACCTCTTCCAAGATAGCAATAGCTTCTTGAAGGGCGCCACTCCGGATTTTAGCCACTCCTATGTTGATTTTGGCGATGCAACGGCTCGGCAAGTCAGGCCATAACTTGAGAGCAAGTTTGTATAGGGAAATGGCCGTAGGGATGTGGCCGGCATTGAGGAAGAAGTTACCTGCATCCAGCAAGATCCGGACGCGCATTGAGGTTAAGTAGAGGATGATGAGGAAGAGGATTGGGTTCAGGGGGAAGTTAGTGACCCAGACCAAGATAGTAAAGATGGCGGTTATTGCCAGGCCTTCCGCTGCCAACTGGCCTGATAGCCCATACCCCCTTATGTATCCCAAACCCCCGAAGGCCAAGATGAACACAAGCCCTGTGACCAAAATTACGAGAGCAGGGTGGTACACTTTGAATCCTCCTTTCAAGAGTAAAAAGCGGCAGCCATGTAGCCTACTACGCTTCCGAAATCTCCGGTTACATCGCCGGAATTAGCATACTTAAGGACTTTAGCTTTATCGGCTCCGAGCTCCTTAGAGGCCAACATCACGCTTACGATAGGTCCTCCCCCGCAGGCTTCAGCTTTCCCTGAAGCGATGGCTTTAGCCAGCCCCTCTGGGTCGTAGTTCTCTACATAATTAAGCACAACTTTGTCCAGGGATAAAGCCATCCGGTAGGAGTAAAAGTGGGAGAGGTCGGAGCTGGCCACCAGCAATGCCTTTCTCCCTTTCAAGGCTTTGGCCAAAGCTGAAGCCAGCTTCCGGCATCGCTCTAGGGATTGGTCTCCCATCATTATTGGGACAAGCCGGAAATTGCCGAGGACGTGCTGAAGGAAAGGTAGCTGAATTTCCAGGGAGTGCTCTTGGTCTGCTCGGAGGAAAGTGAGGCCAAGCTCTTCGTCCAGCTCAGCAATTAACTCTCCATCCAGTGGCACTTGGCCAAGGGGGGTTTCGTAGGAGGCGGCGGCAGTGAGGGCATAGCCATCAATGTACATCCTATGGCTGGGATGGACCACGACCACGGTTTCAAAGGAGCGCCCTTCAAGCTGCTTATAGGCATAGGCAGCGACCTGGCCGGAGTAAATGTAGCCAGCGTGCGGGGCTACAAGGCCTACCAATTCCCCTGGGATTGGCTCCAGGTCAACCTTAGCCAAGAAATCTGAAATCATTCGGCGTAGCTCTTCAGGCCTTCCTGGGTACCAAGTCCCAGCAATAACGGGTTTCCTCACCCCTTTAAGTTCAACTTTAGCCATGACTGAAACCTCCAACTTTTCTAAAAAAATGATACCGCAAAACTGATTGGCGGGCAAGGCTCAAAAGGGCACCGAGCTAAAAATGCGGGGTAATTGAAAGTCAGCGGGGCGACCACCGGCTGAAAGCTTAAATCGGGGGTATATCCCAATGCCGATTGGGGTCAGCATCTTTGGGCCTTTAGCCAAATGGCAGCGTAGCTAACCTT
>CAYOIS010000166.1:0-4529 GCA_964404055.1 uncultured Anaerolineae bacterium
GGTTTGTCCCAAAATTGTGGATGCCATCATTTCCCCGCCCTCGTTTGCTGAGGGCCTGCCAAGGTTTTGAGTCCCACCCGGTGGCGGGTTGTTAATAGCTGGCAACTTACCCCTTGTTTTTAGTTTTGGGGGCAAATCCCCCAGGCCCCTTGGGAGAGGGCGTGGACTCTCCATCCTCAGTTTTTGCCCACCCTCGTTTGCTGGGGGTTTGCCAAAGCCTTGGGTCCCACTCGGTGGCAGGTTGGTAAGGGGTGGCAACTCACCCCTTGTTTTAATCAAGGTTGGCCCATGCTGCTCATTGGCCAGAGGCCCAAAGATGCTAACTCCAGTCGGCATGGGCAGCCAGGTGAAGACGCCCGACGAAATTGGGACACACCATTCTACGAGGCGGAAGTTGACCTCTTTGCTAAAATTCGGGTTTAATGCTAAACTTAAACAGCCTTCCGAAAAGCGGGAAGCGGAGGTTAACCATGGAAAAACTGAAAAATTTCTACCAAAACCACCCAATCCTCGCCCAATGGCTAATACTTGCTGTGGGAATGGTCATAATTTTAATCATAGCTGCTAAAGACCAAGGTTTCAACCTCAAACAGTGGCTTGCCCTTATCTCGGCCACAGTTATCTTGGCTGGACTTTGCGTCTGGATAATAAATTGGGAATAGCACCGTAGGAGGCCAAAGATGCCAACGCTGCTCCTCCGCAATGCTGAGCTCATCCTTACCATGGACGATAAAAAGACCCGCTTCCGCAACGGAGGAATTTTCGTCCGAGATAACTTCATAGAAGCCGTAGGCCCTACCGAAAATCTCCCCCCTACCGCCGATACAATCATAGATGCCTCAGGTATGATAGTCCTCCCGGGCCTGGTGAACACTCACCACCACCTATATCAAACCCTCACCAGAGTTGTACCCAAGGCTCAAAACGCCAAGCTTTTTGACTGGCTCGTCACTCTGTACCCAATCTGGGCTCGCCTTACAAGTGAAGCTGTTTACATAAGTGCGTTGGTCGGTATGGCCGAGCTGCTCCTTTCCGGATGCACTACTACCACTGACCACCTCTACATCTTCCCAAATGATGTTTCCCTGGATGATGAAATACGCGCTGCTAGAGAAATTGGAATCCGGTTTCACCCTTGCCGGGGGGGCATGTCCTTAGGCCGCTCTAAAGGAGGCCTACCTCCTGATGAGGTTGTACAAACTGAAGAAGAAATCCTTGCCGATTGCGAAAGGCTCATAAGAGCTTACCACGACCCATCCCCAGGCTCTATGTGCCGGATAGCTTTGGCCCCATGCTCTCCTTTTTCGGTTACTCCGGAATTGATGCGGGATACAGCCCAAATGGCCAGGCGCTATGGTGTCCTGCTTCACACCCACTTAGCCGAAACTTTGGACGAGGAGAATTTTTGCCTGGAAAAATACAAAATGCGCCCCTTAGATTACATGGCTAAGCTGGGTTGGCTTGGGGATGATGTCTGGTTTGTCCATGTAGTCCATGTCAACCAACGCGACATAAAAATCTTGGCGGAAACGGGCACTGGCGTTGCCCATTGCCCATCATCCAATATGCGCTTGGGGTCAGGCATTGCCCCAGTGGTGGAAATGCTTAAAACAGGGGTTAAGGTGGGCTTAGCGGTTGATGGGAGTGCCTCCAACGATAGTTCCAACATGTTGGGGGAAGCACGCCAGGCTTTGCTTCTGCAAAGAGTGCGCTACGGTGCCGATTCAATAAGTGCCGAGGAAGTCCTGGAAATGGCAACGAGAGGCGGCGCCAAGGTCCTGGGGCGTGAAGATATCGGTTCCCTAGAACCAGGCAAGGCCGCTGACTTTATCGGCATACGTTTGGAAAGGCTGGAATATGCTGGAGCCTCCGTCCATGACCCTGTCGCTTCTTTGGTCTTCTGTTCCCCGGTAAAGGTTGACCTTGCCGTTGTCAATGGCAGGGTGTTGGTGGAGGATGGGAAACTTTTGACCGTTGATTTGGAGGAGATTGTAAGGAGACACAATGCCATTGCCAGAAGGATGGTGAGAGGGGAGTAATGGCTGGGGAGCTAATCCGCATAATCCATTTTGCCGACCTGCACTTGGGAATAGGGAGCTATAGTTCGCTAGACCCCCAGACTGGGGTATATTGCCGGGTTAAGGATTTTCTGAACAGGTTGGATGAAGTAGTAAACTATGCCATAGAGAGTGAAGCCGATTTGGTTCTGTTCTGCGGCGATGCTTACAAAAGCCGCAATCCCCTTCCTGATTATCAGAAACTTTTCGCTTCTCGCGTTATGAAATTGGCTGAAGCCGGTATACCTTTAATCCTCGTGGCCGGTAACCATGACCTACCGGGCAATCCACAAAAGGCCAGTTCCTTAGAGATATTCAACACCCTAAAGGTCCCCAACGTTTACTTTTGTCGCCGGCCGGACGTCATACACTTGGTGACCAAGCATGGTCCAATCCAAGTAGCAGTCATGCCTTATCCTCCCAGAGCAACGCTGCAGGCTTTGGCCATTAGAGGCAATTTGGAGAACTTCTTGGGGGAAGAAATAAAAGAGTTGGCATCAAAGGTTGACCCTGAAATCCCTTCAATACTGGCTGGCCATTTCGGGGTTATTGGAGCGAAGTACAGCTCAGAAAGGACCATAACCATTGGGGAGGATTTCCAAACGCCCAAGGCTACCCTTCTATCTGGCCCTTGGGACTACGTGGCTTTGGGTCACATCCACTGCTTCCAGGACTTGAACCCCGGAGAGCATCCCCCGATAGTCTATTCTGGAAGTCTGGAGCGTATAGATTTTAGTGAGGAGAAAGAGGAGAAAGGCTTTGTAGAAGTTTCCCTCAGGAAAGGGGAAGCCGTTCCCAGGTTCATCCCAGTAAAAGCTCGCCCTTTCCTGACCATTTACGCTAACCTTGTGAACGAGAAGGATCCGGAAAGGGCCCTTTTGAACAAGCTCTCAGCTTACCGAGTAGAGGAAGCGGTTGTAAGGGTAAAAGTTACTTTAGCTGAAGGGCAGACTATAAGCGATGAGCGCGTGCGAGACGCCTTGGCAAATTGTTTCTATTTTGCTGGGGTTGTGAGAGAGGAACAAAAGCATACACGCTGGGGGCTGAGCGCCGAAGCAGTAGAATCGTTGAGCAAAAGGGAACTTTTGGAGCGGTACTTTGTGAGCAAGAAATTGCCTCGCGAAAGGATAGAAAAGCTGCTTGAATACTTTGATAAACTTTCCGAGGAGGTTGAGGAATGATTTTGGGTATCATGGGAAGCCCGCGGCGAGGGGGAAACAGCGAGATATTGCTGGATCAAGCTCTTGCTGGGGCCAGGAGTGCCGGTGCTGATACGGAGAAAATAGTATTGAGCTTGCTTAACATCCAAGGGTGTACCCACTGCAATGGATGTTGGGATACAGGGGAATGCACAGTGCAAGATGACATGGAACTACTTTACCGAAAGTTTAGGGATATGCAAGCTATTATTGTTGCTGCTCCTATCTATTTCCTAGGGCCGCCAGCTCAGCTTAAGGCAGTTATTGATCGCTGTGAACCTTTCTGGGTCCTCAAAACTCGCTTTAATTTGAGCATATCTCCTACGGGTAAAAAGCGCCCCGGCGCTTTCATTTCAGTTGCCGGAGCGCCTGGTAATCCCGATACTTTTGACCCATCGCGTCGTATAATCCGGGCCTTCTTCAGCACTATTGACGTAATCTATTCAGCCGAACTATTCTTTACCGAGGTAGAGGAACCAGGCCAAATCCGAGCTCATCCTACGGCTTTGGCCGAAGCTTATTCCCTCGGGATAAAGATAGCTCGGAGCATTTAAGGGTAAGAGAAGCTCTCGCCCGGCTTGAGCACAACCCCTCGCGCCTTTGTCTCCTTCTCAACTGCTTTGACGAAGGCGTGGGGGTCTTGTTTTATCACGTCAAATGTATCATAGTGCATGGGTATTACTACTTTTGGTTCCAGGAGCTTGACTGCTCTGAGGGCGTCGTCTGGCCCCATTGTGAAGTTATCCCCGATGGGGAGCAAGGCAATGTCTACGCCTTCTTCACCGATTAGCTTCATATCGTAGGTCAGGCCTGTATCACCAGCGTGGTAAATTTTCACGCCCTGTATGGTGATGAGGAAGCCGCACGGATTGCCCCCGTAACTTCCATCGGGCAAGGAAGAGCCATGTAAAGCCGGCGTAAGCTTAACTCGCCCGAAGGGGAAATTGTATCCTCCGCCTATGTGGAGGGGGTGGGCATCTACTCCTTGGTTCTGGCAGTAAGTGGCGATTTCAAAGTTAGAAATTACAAGGGCCTTATTTCGGCGGGCTATTTCTATGGCATCTCCTATGTGGTCACCGTGGCCATGGCTGACCAAGACATATTGAACTTTAATGGCTTCAGGGCCGGAGGGAGCGAAGGGATTGCCGGAGATGAAAGGGTCTATGATTAAAGAGGTCCCCCCTCCTTCCACAATGAAACAAGCATGACCGTAGAAAGTAAGCTTCACGCTCATTTTTACCTCCTGCGTTTTTTAATGTTTATAGCACAAAGC
>CAYOIS010000167.1:0-4498 GCA_964404055.1 uncultured Anaerolineae bacterium
GCAACTTCAGGAGGAAGGACTTTTATGGGCATGGATTTGCATCCAAAGGTCTTTTACGGCAAAATTGTAGCATACTAATCCTTGTAGGGCAAACATGAGGAGGCGATATGGCTTTGCTCACTTTCCCCCGCACCTATACAATTGAAATCTCCCCGCTGGATTCCCGTTTGGTAGGAGTCCATTGCACGCTGCTGGACCCCTATCATCATTTGGAAATGGACCTGGTACTGGATGCCTCAAACCCTGAAGCTATGGTGATTAAAGAAGCCAAAGCTTCTATGGACAGGGCGCCGTATCCTGTATGCCGGGAGCCATTGGAAAGGGTAAAAGAGCTTGAAGGGCTCAAGATTGAGCGAGGGATAAGGCGAACTGTAACCAGACTTTTGGGAGGGCCTAAGGGTTGTGTCCACTTGGTGGACATGTTTATGGAGGGGATCCGTTTGGCCATCCAAGCGGTAGTGGTCGTTTGGAGCGAGAAGCTGCCTCCAGAGGAGGGGGAAAGGCTGCGGGGAAGGGTCTTGGGCGGGGTTTGCATCGCTTATCCTTTGCCTGAGAGCTCTTAAAGGCTACCAGGGGCTTGGGAGGAACGTATTTCCAAATAGCCTTCTGATAGCTTCCCGCAGAGGTCATTGCGAAGGCAGTGCAGCCGCCGAAGCAATCTCTCCCGAGGTCTGGAGATTGCTTTGCCCTTACGGGGCCGCAATGACATCTGGAGAACAAAGTGTCAAGGGGCTAATATTTCTAACACCTTCCTGGCCACTTCCAAAGAAGCGAGGACTTGCGCCTCCCGCGTAGAAGCGCCTATGTGCGGGGTAAGGATAACTTTATCGCTGCAAAGAAGGGGACTACCAACCGGAGGTTCCCTTTCAAAGACGTCAATAGCGGCACCGGCTATTCGCCCTTCCTCAAGAGCTCTGGCCAGGGCCTCTTCATCAACTATCCCTCCACGTGCTGTGTTTATGAGGTAAGCGGTGGGTTTCATAAGACAAAGCTCTCTCCATCCTATCATCTTTCTGGTTTGAGGAGTCAATGGAACATGCAGTGAGACGAAGTCAGAGATTTGCAGAAGTGTTTCTAAAGGGACAAGGTTTATGCCAAGTTGAAGGGCTTTTTCTGGGGAGATGAATGGGTCGGTAGCGACGAGTACCATCTCCAAAGCCATAGCCCTCTTAGCCAAGGCTCTACCTATCCGTCCAAGCCCTACTATCCCCAAGGTTTTACCTTGAAGTTGGGTCCCCAGGAAGGCTTGCTTTTCCCAGCGTCCCTCTTTTAGCGAAAAGTGGGCCTGCGGGATTTTGCGGGCCAATGAAATAATAAGGCCTAAAGTGAGTTCGGCGACGGCTACTGCTACGCTTTCCCCGGCATTTACAACAGCTATCCCTCTCCGTTCAGCAGCTTTAACATCCACATTATCTAACCCTGCTCCTGCCCTGGCTATTACCTTGAGCCTTTGCCCCGCTTCTATGACCTCTTCCGTAACCTTAGTCCTGCTTCTCACCACAAGAGCATCATATTGGCCGATAACGCTCGCCAGCTCGTGGGGTGAAAACAGGGCTTTGAAATCCACGTTGGCCTTCTGCCTGAGCAGTTTTACCCCTTCTTCGGCTATCGGCTCCGTTATCAGGACCTTGAACATGGCATTAACTCTCTCAATGCAGCAATAACTTGGGCCATTTCCTCAACTGTGACTTGGCCGATGTGGGCGATGCGTATGATTTTCCCCTTAAGAGCTCCTTGGCCTCCTGCCACCACTATGCCATATTCTTCACGCAAGCGCTTTATCATTTCATCAGCCTTAAACTCCTGAGGGATGCGCACGGCTGTTACGGTGTTAGAGGCCCATTTTTCGTCGGGGAAAAGGCTTAGGCCAAGCGATTTTATCCCCTTTCGGGTAAATTCCGCTACTGCACGGTGGCGATTAAAGACGCTGGTTAAGCCTTCCTTCCGAATCAATTTGAGCGATTCCCTCAGCCCGAAAAGCACGCTAAGGGCAGGGGTAAAGGGGGTTTGAGCCCGCAGGGCATACTCTTTAGCTTTTCGGAAATCCCAGTAGAAGCGGGGGAGCTTCGCTTTTTCGTAGGCTTCCCAAGCCCGTGGGCTTATGCTGATTATGCTCAGGCCAGGAGGAGCCATTAGGGCCTTCTGGGAAGCAGTCACTACTACATCGCACCCCCATTCGTCCGGGCGGAGGTCTATTGCCCCCAGAGAGCTTACAGCATCCACAAGGATGAGCGGGGGGTCTTCTATGGAGTAAACTGCTTTTGTTATGGCCGCCAAATCGTTAGTTACCCCGGTAGAGGTTTCGTTGTGGGTGATGAGCAAAGCTTTGCAATCCCCAGCTTTAATCAAGGCCTTCCTTACTTCTTCCGGGTCTGCCCCCAATCCCAATGGGAAGCGCAGAGGTATAGCTTCTACACCAAAAGTCTGAGCTATTTCAAACCAACGCTCCCCGAAGAAGCCATTTATCACTACTAAGGCCCTGTCTCCTGGGGAAAGGAGGTTTACGATGGCCGCCTCCAGGCCACCGGTCCCGGAGGCGGTTAAGATTAGGACATCGTGTCTGGTTTGGAAAACGTACTTAAGGCCCTCGGTTACTTCCCCGAAAAGGGAAGCAAACTCGGGACCCCGGTGGTTTATCATGTCCTGGGCCAAGGCTTCTTTGACTTCTTGAGGTAGCGGAACAGGGCCGGGGATGCGAAGGTTAATCGGCATCCTTTTCCTCCACCAAGGGCAAGTATTCCAAGGCCTCTTTTACTTTTTCAGCTGGATATTCGTAATCTGGCAGTTTCCCGCTTAGGTATTCCTCGTAGGCTGCGAGGTCAAAATGGCCATGGCCTGAGAAGTTGAAGAGGATTACGCGTGGTTCGCCAGCTTCTTTGGCCTTTATAGCTTCATCTATGGCCGCTTTAACTGCGTGGGCTGTTTCAGGGGCTGGGAGGAAGCCCTCAGCTCTAGCGAATTGAACAGCCGCTTCAAAGACGGGGTTCTGGGGGTAAGCTACCGCTTCAATGTAGCCGCCTTTGTAGAGGGCGCAAATTAGAGGGGCCATCCCGTGGTAACGCAAGCCTCCGGCGTGGATTTTCGGCGGGATGAATTTGTGGCCCAAGGTGTACATCTTAAGGAGCGGGGTGATCTCGGCAGTATCACCAAAGTCATAAGTGTATATTCCTTTGGTCAGAGAAGGGCAAGCGGTAGGTTCAACGGCAACGAAGCGTGTTTTGAGGCCTTGTTTTAAGCTTTCGCGGAGGAAGGGGAAGGCCAGGCCAGCAAAGTTTGACCCCCCACCCACGCACCCTATGACAACATCGGGAAATTCCCCCGCCATCTCCATTTGCTTCAAGGCCTCCTCCCCGACGATGGTCTGGTGCAGTAGGACGTGGTTAAGCACACTGCCCAGGGAGTATTTTGTATCGTCCCTTGTGGCGGCATCTTCAACTGCTTCGCTTATGGCTATTCCCAAGGAGCCAGGGGAATCTGGGTCTTGGGCTAAAATTTGGCGCCCGGCTTGGGTATCAGGGCTGGGGCTGGGAACAACATTGGCTCCCCAAGTTTCCATGAGGATGCGGCGGTAAGGCTTCTGTTGGTAGCTTACTTTGACCATGTAGACCTTGCATTCAAGGCCGAAGAGCTTGCATCCAAAAGCCAAGGCGCTTCCCCATTGTCCGGCCCCTGTTTCAGTTGTAAGCCTTTTTACCCCTTCAGCCCGGTTGTAATAGGCTTGGGCTACGGCAGTGTTGGGTTTGTGGCTTCCAGGAGGACTTCCACCTTCGTACTTGTAGTAGATGTGGGCAGGTGTATCCAAGGCTTTCTCCAACCTGAGAGCCCTGTAAAGAGGGGTAGGCCTCCAGAGCTTGTAGACTTTCCGGACCTGCTCTGGGATTTCTATGAACCTCTCGGTGCTAAACTCTTGCTGGATTAGAGCCATAGGGAATATTGGGGCTAAATCCTCAGGTTTTATGGGCTGCTTTGTGAGCGGATGGATTACGGGAGGCAGAGGTACAGGAAGGTCTGGGATGATATTGTACCAGGCTTGAGGCAATTGGCTTTCTTCTAGCAGGAATTTATGCTTTTCCATAGCTACCCTCCTTAAGCTTGGATTTATGTAAAACAAAAAACCCGTCCCTTCCGGGACGGGTTTTTTCCCGCGGTGCCACCCCGCTTGAGCTGACCTTTTAAAGTCAGCCCCTCTCTTTCGCAGGCACGTGGTAAATTAAATTACCAGATGCCCTCAGCCCTGATAACGGTAGCGTCTCCGGCTCGGCATACTGATGGGAGCTTTAAGCTCCCACGTTCCTCCTCGCAGCTCCCGGGCCCATTCAGCACCAGTAAAGGTGTCGGGCTCTCACCTTCCCCCGACTCTCTGGGACCTTACTTTGGTGCTTACTCCACCCGTTCACAGCTTTTTAGCTTTTAAATTTTATGCCTCCGGCAGGACTCGAACCTGCAGCCCGCGGATTAAGAGTCCGCTGCTCTACCAGCTTGAGCTACGGAGGCTTTC
>CAYOIS010000168.1:0-4497 GCA_964404055.1 uncultured Anaerolineae bacterium
AGAAGCATAGCCCTCCAAGCCCTCAGCTTTACCCCTGGAAACGCGGGCATTTGACAGCTCTTTCCAGTTTGTGCTAAAAGTTCATAAAGAGTGAGGGGCTATGGGGAGGAAAATTTGCCTTTTCGTTAGTTCTAGCCGCGAACTTGAGGAGGAAAGGGAAGTAGTCGGGCAAGTAGTAGCAGGGTTGCCCGTGTCCAGAGGGTGGGAAATACGCCACACGGTTCACGGTGGGGAATCAATGGATTCCATTAAAAAGGCTGTAGAAGGGGCAGACCTTTACCTCATCATACTTGGCCAAGATGCTTCTGCCCCTATAGGTTTGGAGTGGGAGTTCGCCCGCCACTTGAGAAAGCCTATCCTGGCTTACCGCAAGGACGTTAGCTACAGCCCTTCCGCACAGTATTTCATGAGGGTGAGTAAGATTGAGTGGAAAGTCTTCAAAGATGCCAGGGAATTTAGGAAATATTTGGTGAAAGATATAGCTCAAGAATTGCTGGACCTTAAAAACCGCTATGGTCTTTTCCCTGAGGATGTGGAAAAACTCTTCCAGCTCTTGAAAGAGCCGGGGGAGGAAGAAGGCCCTTCTTTGGAAGGCCGTGGGGCAGGAGAAAGTGGTATTATCCTCGGCCGTTAGAGGTTCTCAGCGCCTCAAGGATTGCTTCCGCTACATCGGTTATAGCTTGGCAGCGTGAAAAGAGCAAGGCCAAAGGTCCAACCGCCAAGAGAGGAACAGGGTTTGCAGTGTGAACCTTGACCGAATCGTCCTCAACATTCCCGTGGTCGCTGCAGAGCACCAAGGTGAAAGAAGGGGCCTCTAACACCCCAGAAAGGAAGCGGTCAAAGAGGTCTAAAGTCTCCTCTATACTCCAAGGCAGTTTCTTGTGGCCGGCAAGGTCCAATAGGAATGTCTCAAATAGCACTAAATCGTGTTCCTGGGTCAGACGGGCCAAGTTGCGCCCAGCCTCCTCTGGCTCAATCTTGGTTATGCCAGGGATTTTAAGGTAATTTACCAAGTATTCGTGGACGATATCCCAGTAGACAGCTTTACCCCCTTTGAGGTCCTGCAAAGTGCGGAAGGGTATCCCGGCCGATATGGTTAGCCAGCTTGTGGCGGAGTGAGGCCTTTTACCACTTTCCACTAACTCAAAGTACAGCGGGGTATAAGCATTGGCGAAGGTCACTTTGAACCCTTCTTCTTTGGCTTTTTTGAGGAAGTTTTGCTCTTGGAGGATTTCAACCAACCGGCCGGTGGGCCAGGCGTGGAGGTGAGCGTTTACCAAGGCAGGGGCGTTAACACCAGTGAAAAGGGCCGTCTGGCCTGTGGCGGATTGAGGTATCCCCTCAACCCCAAGTTTAGCATCAAGCGCTTTTAAGACAAGCCCATCCCTCTCTTGGACCCGCTCCAGGGTGAAAGCACCACCCAGAAGCTTCCTTAAGAACGGTGTAGAAGCCCTACAAAAGGGGTTATGTTCCCCTTCTGGGGCAAGGCCAAGGCCATCTGCAAAGATGAATAGGATTTTGCCCATTAGAATTTGTACCCTATCCGGCGCAGGAAGGCTTTGCGCTCCTCTATGTCTTTCTCTGTCTCAATCCCTTTGCTCTTGAGGCCATCAATAACCCCGAGGATTCCCCGGCCTTGCTCGGTTTCGGCGATGATGACTTCAACGTCGTTGGCGGTGGCGCAGAATATGCGGCAGACTTCTGGAACATTCTTTATGGCATTTAGGACGTTTATAGGGTAGAAGCCAGGCGCAAGGCAAACGATGAAGCTGTGGCCTGCGCTTAGGGCAAAGGCATTCTTCTTGGCAAGCTCTATCATTTCCTCATCGGTCCCGGCGTAACGGACCAAAGCCGGCCCCGAAGATTCGCAGAAAGCAATCCCAAACTTTATCCCGGGGACAGTGTTGACCATGGCCTCGTAAATGTCTTCAACCGTCTTTATGAAGTGGCTCATCCCCAGGATTATGTTGACATTGGCAGGCTTTTCAATTTTGACTACCTTGAGCTCCATAGGCTCCTCCTCAAAGGTTGTCCTCTTCTTGGCCCCAAACGATGGCCTTTATTTCAGCCCGCGGGGCTTTTTGGAAGGAGGCGTAAAATTCGGGAGTGCCGTAACTCCTGACTTTTATCGGGACAGGCATGGGGACAGCGTGGCCCAAGGCAAGGGCTTGCTGGCGAGTCTCAAGCCTGGCGAGAACATCCCTTAGCCCCGATGCCCCTGGTATCCCGCTCAAAACCGCCCTTATGTCAGCTTCATTGTCCAGAAGGCATGTTATGCGGGTGGCGATTTGGCTCATGACTTCTTCATCTATCCCGCTGGGGCGCTGGTCTACTACAAGGAGGGTCACATTGTACTTACGCATCTCCCGAGCTATGATTCCAAATATCGTCTGGCGTGCTACCATTGGGTCAAGGAATTTGTGGGCTTCTTCAATTACAATCACCAGTTGCGGAGGTTCTGGGCCAGTGCCCCCCAGCGCTTCCTCCTTAAGGCGAACGAACTCCTCGTGTATCCTTCGGGTTATGTAATTAGCCACAACTATGTAAGCTCTCAAATCCCTACCGAAGCGGCCGAATTCCAGCACTATGCTCCGGCCGCTGAGGATGTAATCCAGCATGAGCCTGACCGAATCCTCCTCAGTATCGGCACAGAAGAAAGGCAAATCCTGAAGCCTTGCAAGTTTGCGATGTAAAGCGTTTATGGTAGAAGAGGACTGGCGGTATTTATCCACAAGTTCGTCAAAGTCCTCATCTGTAAGGTTGAAAAAGCGCTCCAGCCACTCTTTCCCCCATGCCCTCCTCATAGCATATATTGCCCCAACGCCAGCCTCGGTTATATCCAGTAAGCCCTGGAGCACAATTATGTCTTCCGGTTCCACCGATTTCCACGGTATTCGGACGATAGCATCCGGCCTTATCCCTCTCCTCAAGGTGGATTCGCGGTCCAAGGTGAATATGGCCACTTTGTCTCCGAAGAGCTGGCGCAAACCTTTGACCCTTATCCCTCCTTCCCCTTCAGCCTCCCAGCCGTATTCGCTGTGCATGTCAAAGACCAAGCAGGTGGCGACGTTTTCCCTCAAGATTCCAGCAAGGAGCAAGCGGGTCAAGAAAGTTTTGCCAGTGCCGGATTTCCCAAAGATTCCGCTGGAGCGCTCCACCAGTTTTCCCATGTCTATTGCAAGCTTTATCCCTTCCATGTCAATAGGCTCGCCTATGTAGAAAAAGTGGCGGCCTGGGGTCCCTTCCTTCCCGAAGACCTTTTCCACGTCTTCCTGGGTAGCGTAGTAAACTGGGGAAAAGTGGGCAGGTATTGTCCTGGCTGGCCTCGGCTCCTTGGCGCCTTCTTCTATGACCAAGTGGACTGAGACGTTGAGTTTGCCGAAAACTCCTGTGCCTGAGATGACCTCGGAGATGAAGGGGTCGGAGACATCGGGTGGGCTTTTTTCCAAGAAGGGGTTAGTGCTGTCAAGGGAGATGTCGGTTATGAGGCCGAAGAAGCGCCTTTTTTGGCCTTTTACGATTACGTACCTTCCTACAGCCACCCCTTCAATTACTGCTCCGGGGTCCAGTTTAACCGTGAGGCCCCCGGAGAGGGAACCTCCCACGACCATCCCCAGCCTTCTGGCTTCCAGAGCAAGTTCTTCCTTCTCCATCCCTTACCGCCTTTCTTAGCTTTTACCAAATTATGGCCTTAATCGCAGGAATTGTCAAACCCAATCTTGCCTAAGGGATTGTGGTACCCTAATTTTCCCACCCTCGTTTGCCGATAGTCAGCCAAGGTTTTGAGTCCCACTCGGTGGCAAATTGGGAGCACATCCCGGGCTCCATTTTGCCCTCTTTCTACTGGGGTTACCACTTCGCAAAGGCTTAGCCTTTCATTTCCCTTATTTCCCGAAGGGTTTTCAGGGTTTCTTTGGGTAAGGTTTTGGGTTTCTTGCCTAAAGCGTAGCAGCCCCAAATGAGTTGGGCTGTTCGCTCCACTACTTCCACGATGTTGCAGGCCCTTCGTAGGTCTGCGGCAGCTACTACAACCCCATGGTTTTGAAGCAAGCAGGCTGTGTTCTTTTGCCCCAAAGCTTCAACTACTGCGTCCGCCAGCTCCTTAGTCCCAGGCATGATGAAGCGAACTACAGGGATTTCTCCGAGGAAAGCCGCTTCAGTTGTGATAGGGAGAAAAGGCAGGCCCGCTAAGGCTAAGATGGTGGCATAGGGGGCGTGAGCATGGACGATAGCTCCAACATCCGGCCGGGCGCGGTAAATGGCGGTGTGCATTGGCCATTCCGATGAGGGAGCAGGTGAACCTTCTTCCAACACTTTCCCTTGAAAGTCTATCCGGACCATCAGCTCAGGCTTGAGGGCTCCTTTGTAGATTTGGCTGGGGGTAATCCAGCACTCTTCCCTACCTTCTATCCGCACGCTCACGTTGCCCCCGGTAGCGGTTATCAAGCCCAGCTGGTACAATTCGTTTATGGCCTGGACCATCTCCGCTCGCGGGTC
>CAYOIS010000169.1:0-2267 GCA_964404055.1 uncultured Anaerolineae bacterium
CAAAGCTCAACGAATTCTGACCACTACCGGCGCTTTTCTCCACAACTTTTCAAGTTCATAATAATCCCTCTGGGCCGGCATGAAGATGTGCAATATTACGTCCCTGTAATCCATAAGGACCCAACCTGAATCGGGGGTCCCTTCCACTCCTAACGGTTCAATGCCTTCAGCTTCAAGTTTTTCCCGTACTTCACTAGCAATCGCTTCAACTTGCTTTTCGGAATCACCAGTGCAGATGACAAAGTAGTCAGCCAAGGGGAAAAGCTTCCTCAAGTCCAGGACTACTATGTCGTAAGCTTTTTTGTCCATAATAAGGTCAACTATACGGTGCGCCAGTTCAAGGGAATCCAGAGTCCCACCTCCTTTCCTTTAAAATTCAAAGATTTTGCCTGCCCCCCCGCTCTGGACATCACTCCCAAACTCTTCTCTGAGGACGCGGAGGGCTTCTTTCCCGGTGCAGTGGCAGCCTATGAGTTTTTTAACTCCCATCTCTTTTAATTTTACCACCATTTGGCGGATTTTGTGAGGCTTAAGCCCCATAACGTGCAACCCCCCAACTATTATTGAGGGGACATCTCCAGCGACTTCCACTGCCTTTTGCACTAACATTTCAAGCCCCGGGTGAGCACACCCTACCAACATCACAACGCCTGAAGAGGTCATTGTTACCAAAGCCATCTCCGGGATTTTAGAGCCTAAGGGTCCGGTAAGCCAAACCCTTTCCCCCAATTCCAATGGCTCCTTTACTTCTTTAAGGGTTGCCAATACCTGCCATTGGGCTTTTAAATCGGGAGGGATAGGCGAGGGAACATAGAGGGTCACCCCAGCATTGGCGTTAAGGAACTCCGTAAATCCTCCGTAATGGTCGGGATGGAAGTGGGAAAGGACAGCCTCTTTGACAGTTTCAACAGGTATGTTCAGGATTTGAAGGGCAGGCAAAGGGGAACGCGGACCAGCATCAAATAGGATTCGGCGCTGGCCTACTTCCAGCAAAGCTGAGAATCCCCAGCCTGGCTTTATTTCTTTGCGGGTTGATGTGTTATCAAATAGGATTAAAAGTCTTGCCACAGTTCACCAATGGACCCGTTGGCGCTCCTCCCACACCCTCTTATACACCCCCACGGTCATTTCGGCAATTCTATCCCAGTTGTATTTTTCCACTACTTCCCGATAGGCATTTTCAACCCTCATTTTGGCCCAGTGAGGGTTTTCCAGAGTGTGGAGGATTCCCCAGACCAAAGATTCCACGTTGTTAGGGTAAACGGTTATCCCCGTTTCAGCATGCCGGACTACTTCCGCAAGCCCCCCGACCTCAGATACTACTACTGGGCAGCGGGCAGCCATCGCCTCTAAGGCCACTATGCCGAAAGGCTCATAAAGGCTGGGGAAAACAGCTACATCCGCTACTTTCAGCAACCTGTCGCGATCTTCGTCAGGTATGAAGCCTGTAAAAAGGACTTTGTGGGCTACTCCTAATTCCCAGGCTCGTTGCCTCAAGTGGTCAAGCAAATGCCCTGTCCCTACTATTACGAATTTGGCCAAAGGGAAGCGAGCCAGAATCAGAGGAACGGCTTCCAACAAAATCTGGGGCCCCTTCTCCTCCACCAACCGCCCTACGTAGAGCACTATTTTCTCCTCAGGCAAAGCATACATGTTGCGGAACCAAGTTAAATCCACCCCCTCCCACCGGTCAAAGCGATCGGTCCTGACGCCGTTTGGGATCACATCAATCTTGTCTTCCGGAGTTTGAAAGTATTCCCGCACTTCCCAAGCCATGTGCCTGCTGCAGCAGATTACCCTCCAGGCTTCGTATGTCAGCCACCATTCGGTGCTGTGGATGGCTTCAGAGGTGTGGGTGTGGAGGTATCCTCGTCCTCTACCCCTTTCTGTAGCGTGGATTGTAGCAATGAGGGGGGTCTTGTAAGAGCGCTTTAGGGCGCATCCAGCAAAAGAGGTCAACCAATCGTGAACGTGAATTATCTCAAAGCTCCCGGTAATGGCCCAAAGTTCTTGGGCTTTTTCCTGCAAGCGCAAATTGGTCTTCCAAGCTATAGTGTGGATATCCCCTTCCTCCCTCACAGGTTCTACGCGGTAAACCTTTACCCCTTCCACTTCTTCAAATGGCTCCCCTCCAGCCCAAGCAGGAGTTAAGAGGAAAAGGTCAATCCCTTTGCGGACCAAAGCAGGACTAAGTTCCGAAACATGCTTCCCAAGCCCTCCCACTATGTGCGGTGGGTATTCCCACGAAATCATGAGGACGCGCATCT
>CAYOIS010000169.1:2367-4420 GCA_964404055.1 uncultured Anaerolineae bacterium
TTCCCGCGTTATCTTGCCTTCAGCCGAGGCATCGGCTATGGCTTTTATCAGCGCCCTTGCCGCCACATATGCGGGGTAAGCGAAAGGGCCTGGTTCAGCTCCAGAAATTTTCCAATATTCATGCACGAAGGAAGCATCAGGCTTTTCCTCAAGGCCAAAACACTGACTTCCCTTCTCTCCGGCAAAAGCTTCAAAAAGAGATGAGCATACGCCAGGCCTGCCCCAAAATTCGCCTTTAAATCCTTCCTCCCTCAGCTTAAGCAAAACCTCCGCTCCTTTTACCTCATCGCCAGGCCAAAGGGTAACCTCATAATCCTGCGGTTGGGGGGGAAATTCAGGGTAGCAATAAAAATCCACTTTTTCAGCCGGACAGTATGCCAGGATTTTCCTCTGAATTGCGGAGCCTGGGCACGAAAAAACTAAGGCTTTGCCTTTTGAGCATAAATTTTTGGGCCACAGGGGGGAGTAGAGGGGAGTCAAGAAGGCAATTTCTCCCAAGGCTTCTGAGTCTTCCAAGATTGGGATTGGGACCAATATAGGTAGGTGGTGGTTGGCGTAAATGGGCAAAGCTGCTAAGGTTGCTTCTTCCGATAGGTGCCCGATGACTCCAACTACCTCGGGGTCAAGGGAAATTTTCCCCGCAGCTACGCGAGCTTCAGCAGGAAGGTTTTTATCGTCTAAAGCCACAAGCTCCAATCGGTACCTTCCGGCCGGCTGGGAATTATTGGCTTCCCGGACTGCCATTTTCACAGCGTAAAGGGCATCATAGCCTTCAGTCCGATATAGCCCTTCAAATGGGGCAATAAGCCCGATCTTTACGGAAGGAGGTATGTTGCCCGGCAGAGAGCAACTTGCCCCTAATAGTAAGAGGGCGAAGCTAAGAGCCTTGAGCCTTCTCTTCACTGCTCATGGACTCCCCCGTAAACTGGACAAAGGGCTTGATGAGCGAGGAGAACTCCATGGGGAATATGAACTTAGTAGCTGGGCTCTGCCCAAGAGCCTTCAAAGCTTCCAGGTATTGGAGGCTCATAGTCTTAGAGTCAATGGTTTTGGCCACTTCAAAGATTTTTTGGAGTGCGATGGAGAAACCTTCAGCTTTGAGGATAGCAGCTTGGCGTTCGCCTTCAGCAGTGAGGATTAATGCTTGGCGCTGTCCTTCAGCTTTGAGGATAGCAGCCTGCTTCTCACCTTCGGCCACCTTTATCGCCGATTCCCTCTTTCCATCGGCCTCGGTAACCATAGCGCGGCGGGTCCTTTCCGCACTCAGTTGGCGAATCATGGCCTCTTGAACTTCCCTGGGCGGGAGGATTTCCCTAATCTCAACGCTTGTTACCTTAACTCCCCACCTCTCGGTTACCTCATCCAGCTTAGTTCGGAGGATTCGGTTTATCTCTTCCCTTCGGGCCAAGACATCATCAAGCTGGATATCGCCGATCACCGCTCTCAAGGTCGTAGTAGCTATCCCTTGGGATGCGCCAGCAAAGTTCCGGACCTGAATTACGCTATCTGTGGCGTTGACTACCCTCCAATAGACCAGGAAGTCTACATCAATGGGAGCATTATCTTTGGTTATGCAAGTTTGCCGAGGTATTTCCAGATATTGCTCCCTCAGGTCCACCTTGACAGGAACTTCTACGAACGGGATTAAGAACACAAGCCCAGGCCCTCTTTCCCCTACGCACCTCCCAAAGCGGAAGATGACCAACCTTTCGTATTCGCGGACAATCTTTATGGCCATAGGGGCGATGATTAGGATAAAGAGCACCAAAAAACCAAAGCAAATAGTTCCCGTGGTCATGCGCTACCTCCTACCTAGTTTTGAGTGCATTATAAAGGCTTTTAGGGATGAAAGCAAGAAAACTGCATCACGGTATGTCATTCCCCGCCTTCGTTGGCTAATGGTTCACGGATGTTTTGCCCCATTAGTGGTTAAAGGGCTGAAATCAAGTGCGCCCCAATTTCGTCGGGCGTCTTTCTGTGGCTTTTCATGCCGAATAGAGTTAGCATCCTTTGGGCCTTTGGCCAAGGGATGAGCTGCCAACTCTTTCCAACC
>CAYOIS010000170.1:0-4377 GCA_964404055.1 uncultured Anaerolineae bacterium
TTTTTTGCGGTATAATATCCTTAAGGAGGACTTGTATGGAAGAGATACAAGACATTTTAGCCACCGCAAAGTCCCCAGAGGACGTCGAGCTCATCCAAAGGGCATATGAGCTGGCTAAAGTAGCTCACGAGGGTCAGGTAAGAGCTTCGGGTGAGCCTTACATCACCCATTGTGTAGCTGTT
Source organism: uncultured Anaerolineae bacterium (assembly GCA_964404055.1). GTDB lineage: Bacteria > Chloroflexota > Anaerolineae > SpSt-600 > SpSt-600 > SpSt-600. Next base: position 183 of record CAYOIS010000170.1, read on the forward strand.
GCCCGCATCTTGAGCGATTTGCGCCTGGATCCTGCTACAATCGCCGCCGGCCTCCTCCACGACGTCGTTGAAGATACCATCTTAGACATTGAAGATATCAAGGCCGAATTCGGGGAAGAAATTGCCAACTTGGTTGACGGAGTGACCAAACTAAAAAAGCTTGACGAATTGGACAAAAGGGGCTCCAAAGAAAGCAGGGCCTACGAGCAGGCCGAAAGCATCCGCAAAATGTTCCTGGCCATGGTGGACGATGTCCGCGTAGTCCTCATAAAGCTGGCCGATCGCCTTCACAACATGCGTACCCTTGGTTCCCTGCCGGAGGATAAGAGGAAGAAGATTGCTCAGGAAACTCTGGAGATATATGCCCCCTTGGCCAACCGGCTCGGGATATGGAAAATAAAATGGGAACTTGAAGACCTGGCCTTCCGCTACATTGACCCAGAAAAATACTATGAGATAGCCCGCAAGCTGGAGCAGCGTCGCCTGGACCGGGAAAAGTTCATAAATCAAGCCATTGAAATCCTCAAGACCCACCTGGCCAAAGCCGGAATTGAGGCTGAAATAACTGGACGTCCCAAGCATATCTACAGCATTTACCAGAAAATGAAGCGCAAAAACGTGGACCTTGAACAAATCTATGACCTCTATGGCATCCGGATTATAGTCAAAGAGGTCAGAGATTGCTACGCCGCTCTTGGAGTTGTCCACTCCATTTGGCCTCCAATCCCCGGCGAATTTGATGACTACATTGCTACCCCCAAAGACAACATGTACCGTTCCCTTCACACCGCAGTAGTTGGCCCAGGCGGCAAGCCTATGGAAGTCCAAATCCGCACAGAGGAGATGCACCGAGTAGCCGAGTACGGAATAGCAGCTCACTGGCGATACAAAGAGGGGAGGCCGAGGGATGTAGAATTTGAGAACAAAATCGCTTGGCTGCGGCAAATCCTGGAATGGCGCCGAGAGGTCACCGATGCGAAAGAGTTCGTAGATTCCCTGAAGAGCGATTTCTTCCAGGATAGAGTCTTCGTCTTCACCCCTAAGGGCGATATCATAGACTTGCCAGCAGGTTCAACCCCTATAGACTTCGCTTACCACATCCATACCGAGCTTGGTCACCGCTGCCGTGGTGCCAAGGTCAACGGCAAATTTGTCCCCTTGGATTACAAACTTAAGAACGGTGATATCGTGGAGATAATTGCGGCCAAAAAAGGTGGCCCAAGCAGGGACTGGCTTAACCCCGACCTTGAATACGTCAAGACTTCAAGGGCACGCCAAAAGATAAGGCTTTGGTTCCGGAAGCAAGCCAAGGAAGAAAGCATAGCCCAGGGCAAAGCGCTTTTAGATAAAGAGCTTAAGAAGTTAGGCATAAAGCGCAGTTACGAGGAAATCGCCAAGGAGTTCAAATACGATAGTGTAGAGGATTTCCTGGCCGCTATAGGGTACGGGGACTTAAACCCGCAGAACATAGGAGCCAAGCTCCTACAATTGGAAAGCCAAGAGGAAACCTTAAGAGTCCACCCCTCAGAAGAAAAAAGCCCTGGCGTTACTGTGCTTGGGGTAGGCAACCTCCTAACCCACTTGGCCAAATGTTGCAACCCCGTCCCTGGGGATGAGATTATAGGTTACGTTACCAAAGGGCGGGGAATAAGCATTCACAGGGCCGATTGCCCTAACATCCTCCAGCTCAAAGAGAGGGAAAGGTTGATAAAAGTTGCTTGGGGAGCCAATAATCAGCACCGCTACCCTGTAACCATAGCGGTTAGAGCCTTTGACCGAGAAGGGCTTTTCCGGGACATAGCCGAGATTGTAGCCAATGAAGGGGTGAATATAGCCAGCGCCGAAATTACAACTCGTAAAAAATTCAATGTGGCCTTCATGAAAGCCACATTGGAGATAAACTCGGCCGAGCAGTTAACCCGAATTTTGGAAAAGATTTCCCATCTACCAAATGTAATTGAAGCTTACCGCCACACAGGCTAAAGGCTTCAAGGCCTTTTTTCTGGAGGAACCATCTCCGGCTTCCACAGCCTACGCACTTTATCAGAATAGCGTGCTTGCTGAAGCCATTCGTCCAAAGCCGCAGCCCTTTTCTGAGCCAAGTAATCGGGGTCAAGCTCACGATCCATCTCGTGCCCTTCCACTTTTATAATGTGGTAACCGCGAGAAGTGCGCACCACATCGCTAATCTCGCCCACTTTGAGGGAAAAGGCTACTGCGTCAAAAGCTGGGTCCCATTCCCCCTTGGGGAACCAGCCGAGGTCACCACCGTTCTCCTTAGTCTCTTCATCCTTGGAATATTTACGGGCAAGTTCAGCAAAATCAGCCCCCGCCTTTAGCTCCTCCAGAACCTTCTTAGCCTCCTCCTCCGTATCCAAAAGTATGTGGCGAGCATGAACTTGCTCTGCGGTAGTGGGGACTTTTTCGGCTAAGGCTTGGCGGAGTTTCTCCCGCAATAGCTCCACCGTTACCATTTCCCTGTATTCTTGCTCCGAAATGCCTGCTTCTTTCCCCAAAATGGAGAGGAAAGATTGATAGAGCCTACGGAAATCTTCCTCACTCATCGGCGTTGGCGGAGGAGTTGGAGTTTCTGTAATCGTTTGAGTTGTAGTTATTGGGGTAGGGGTAGGCGTTGGAGGGTAGCGCTCGTATCCGAAGAGGCGCTCAATGTAGAACTGGACTTCTTCTGGGCTTACCGTTATTCCCTCTTCGGCAGCCTTTTGCCTTATGAGCTCTTCCTCAATCATCTCCTCTAAAACCAGAAGGCCGATGTTTTCCAGCCGGGATTGGAGGTTCTGGAGCTGGGAATCTATTAGCTGGATGTAGAATTTGTCTTCTTCCTTCTGGGGGTCAAGGTAAGCCTTTTGGCTCTGGAGAGCCTCAATTTTCCTCTTGAGGTTATACCGCTCCAGCCGAACCCTCCTCTGGTAAGCCTCGGTCCTTATCGGTGTAGAACCAACGATAGCTACCGGGGAAGCAGGCTTAGCGTAAAACTCTTGGTAAAGGCCCAAAGCCAAAAGCAAGAGGATGACAAAGCCTACTATCCCAAGGCCGATGTAGACGTAGAGGGTTTGTCGTTCTTCCTTCCTACGAATGGTCAGAGCTTTCTTAGTTTCGGGTTTGGGCGTTGGCTGTTTGCGTTTGGCCATTCAATTCCCTCTACATCCCGCTTTTGCGGATGTGTTCGGAAGTAAAGGGCAGAAGGCCAAGGTGACGCGCCCTCTTTATTGCCAAGCTCAACTTCCGCTGATGTTTGGCGCAGGTCCCTGTCTTACGGCGCGGCTGGATTCTACCCCACTCGCTCAAGAAGCGGCGGAGCAGCTCCGGCTGCTTGTAATCAATCTCATCAATGTTTTCGGCGCAGAAAAAGCAAACCTTCTTCTTAGGGACAAATCTTCGGGGCTGAACTGCTTGTTCCTTAAGTTCCGTAGCCAATTTTCACCTCCTCCTAAAACGGAATTTCGTCCTCCTCTTCTTCAGGCGATTCTTCGTCCAGTATTATCATTTCGTTAGCCACAACTTCGGTTCGGTAGTGGCGGTGGCCTTCGGGGTCATCCCAAGCTCTAGTTTGAAGGTGGCCTTCAATGTAGACCTTTGAGCCCTTCTTGAGGCGACGGCTGCAAATTTCGGCGAGGTTACCCCATGCCACCACATTGAACCATTCGGTTGCATCCTTCTTCTCCCCTTCGGGGGTAACCCAGGTGCGGCTAGTGGCAAGGCTGAAAGAAGCAATGGGTTTGCCGCTCGGAGTATAGCGCAGCTCCGGGTCCCTCCCCAGGTTCCCTATGAGGATTATCTTATTTAGCCCCCTCGCCATTTCTCTTTACCCCCTATTCTTCCGAAGTTTTTATTATGAGGTGGCGAAGGACATTCTCGTTAAACTTCAAGGAGCGATCGAGCCTGCTGACGGCTTCAGGGGGAAGCTCCAGGTTCAAGAAGACGTAGTAGCCCTCTTTCTTCTTGCGGATAGGATAAGCAAAACGCCTGAGTCCCCAGGCATTTACGTCTTTTACATCTCCCCCCAAGCTTTTGATCACCCGCTTCAAATCCTCCAAGGCTGAATCAATTTTGCTCTGTTCTAGTTCAGGGCTAAATATGCAAGCCAACTCGTACTCCCTCATCCTCTTACTTTCCTCCCCATTGGTTTTGGAAAAAGCTTTGATAACTATAGCACAATGGGCTTTTTTTGGCAAAC
>CAYOIS010000171.1:0-4357 GCA_964404055.1 uncultured Anaerolineae bacterium
CGCATCCGAGAAAATTGTTTCGGCAACTTACGCCGCCTAGCGCGATTTATAAGCGGCGCTTCTTGATGGCCTCTTCGGGGGAAAGAGTGGTGCGGTCAAATATCTCGCGGATGTGTGGTTTGGAATAATGGGCATAAACCCGCTTTGTTGTACTTATATCCGCATGGCCAAGGATGTCCTGTATAGCCTCTAAGGGGGCGCCTTCTTCCAGCATTTGGGTAGCGCGATAATGGCGGAAATCGTGCGGGGTGACGTGAAGGCCAAGGGCTTTGGCTGCCTTCTTCACCGTAGCCCAGATGCTTACAGTGCTCAAGCGGCTCCCGTAATCCCGACCATGGGAGATGAAGAGGGGTTCGTAACCATCTTGCCTCTCCTCAATATAGGCCTTTATTGCTTCTTGAGCCTCCGGAGTCAGGAAGATAAAGCGCTGCTTCTGCCCCTTGCCCGTTACTACCACCTCCTTGCGGCGGCCATCAGCTACATCTTTGCGGTTAAGGGAAGCAACCTCAGCTATTCTACCTGCAGAGGCGTAAAGGGTGTGGACTATGGCTCTGCTCCGGAGGAGACGCAGACGCTCAAGCCTGTTGGCTGGAAGCGGCTGCTGGTCATAGAAAATGACTACTTGGGGAAGGTCTGGGTCAGGCATGGGGATGGGGTAAGAGCTACGTGGGATTATGGCTTTTAGTTTCTCCTTCGCCCTCTCTATGGAAAAATCCTCGGGGAGGAAATGGTGTCGGAACAAGTAGCGGAGGAAGGCAGAAGCAGCGGCGAGGTAAGTCTGCTCGGTGAAGCGGGAAAAGCCCTTTTTATCAAGCCAGAGGAAAAATTCCTCCAAAGCTTCTTCACTAATGGAAGAAACGGTAGGATTTGGGGAATGGCTCTTTTCGGCCAAAAATTCCAGGAAAGCCTTGAGGCCGGTAGAGTAAGTTTTGTAGGTGTGAGGGCTTGCCCCTAAGCCCCGGAGGAACTTTTCAGTAGCTTCATCCAAGAGCAAATCCACCATTAGGCTGTTTCTTTAAGCTTATCCCACCAGGCTATGGGGATTCCACGGCTATTCAAAAGAATCGGCCGTCCTTTGCCCCGGATGGCATCGGCATTGACTATGCAGCGGGAGACATCGGGCAGTGATGGTATTTCATACATGACGTCCAAGAGGGTTTCTTCAATGATAGTACGCAGGCCTCTGGCCCCCGTCTTGCGCTTTAGGGCCTCTTCGGCGGCTGCTTCCAGGGCCTCAGGGGTGAAAACAAGCTCCACATTGTCCAAAGCGAAGAGCTGCTGGAATTGCTTAACAATGGCATTTTTGGGCTTGGTGAGGATATCAATCATTGCTTGCTTATCCAGTGGATCAACGCTGACAATGACAGGCAAACGGCCTACAAATTCCGGGATAAAGCCGAACTTCATGAGGTCATCGGGGATTACTTGGCGCAGTAGCTCGGCGGTCTCCATCTCCCGGCTTTTTGCTTCTTCCCCTTTTAGGAAGCCTACCCTACCCTTTAAGCCAATGCGTTCGGCTACGATTTTATCCAGGCCCTCAAAAGCTCCCCCACAGATGAAAAGGATGTCGGTGGTGTCAATTTGGATAAATTCTTGGTAGGGATGTTTGCGCCCTCCCTGTGGCGGAACATTGGCCACTGTGCCTTCAATGATTTTGAGGAGGGCTTGCTGCACCCCTTCCCCTGATACATCTCTGGTGATGGAAGGATTATCGCCCGACTTGCGGGCAATTTTGTCTATCTCGTCAATATAGACAATGCCTTTCTGAGCCCTAGCGATGTCGTAATCGGCAGCTTGGATGAGGCGCAAGAGTATGTTTTCCACGTCCTCTCCCACGTAGCCAGCCTCAGTGAGGGAAGTAGCATCGGCTATGGCGAAGGGGACATCCAGGATTTTGGCCAAGGTCTGGGCCAGAAGTGTTTTCCCGCAACCCGTGGGGCCGATGAGCAGTATGTTTGACTTCTGTATTTCCACCTCGGCCGTCCTCTGGCGGTTCAGAATGCGCTTATAGTGATTGTAAACGGCTACGGAAAGGACTTTCTTAGCCCTGTCCTGCCCTACCACATATTGGTTAAGGGCTTCGTAAATTTCCTTGGGGGAAGGGACATGCGGGAGGAATTCTTCTTCCTCGGAGTCAACCTTTTCCTCAAAGATTCGCACACAGAGCTCGGCGCAATCCCGGCATATGTAGACATTGTTAGGGCCAGCGATGAGTTTTCCGGCTATCGTCTCCGGCCTTCCGCAAAAGGAGCATTGGGGGAAGAACATAGGGTTAACCTCTTTCGGCAGAAGTTCCAGGCGCCCCTCTCTTTTTACCCGGAGGGACTTCCAGCACTTCGTCAATTATCCCGTATTCCACGGCACCCTTAGCGTCCATGTAGTAATCTCGGTCAAAGTCCTGGATAATCTTCTCCAATGGCTGGCCAGTGTGGTAAGCCAAGAGCTCTTGGATTATCCTTTGGACCCTCAAGAGCTCTTTGGCCTGGATTTCAATATCAGGGGCATAGCCTTGGATCCCTCCCCCTGCTGGGTGCATGTGGATAGTGGCATGGGGGAGAGCATATCGCTTGCCCTTAGTCCCTGCAGCCAGTAAGACCGTCCCCATGCTGGCGGTCCAGCCTACGGCTATAGTGGAAACGGGAGCCCTTATTAGCTGCATAGTATCGTAGATAGCAAGACCGGGGTATATAGCCCCGCCTGGGCAGTTTATGTAAAGGTAAATGTCCCTTTCCGGGTCTTCGCGGTCAAGGTAAAGGAGTTGGGCTACAATTAGGTTTGCTACCTGGTCAGTTATGGGTGTACCGAGGAAAATAATCCTTTCCTTTAGGAGCAGGGAATAGATATCGTAAACCCGCTCTCCTCTACCGGTGGACTCAATCACCATCGGAATTATTGCTCTCGCCATCATCCTGTGCTTCCTCCACCATTATTTGCAGAATCCGCTCCCTGACTTTGGCTTTTAGCAAAGCCAAGGCCATTTCTTCCTTAAGCTCTGGAGTAGGGATTCGCCTTTTGATTTTCCTCTCAGTTAACCACGAATCGTAGGCTTTTATAAACTCCTCCACTTCACTCTCTGGTACTTCTAATTTTTCTTCCTGGATGAACTTTATCAGCGCAAGGCGGCTTTTCAACCTTTTTTCAGCTGTTTGCTTAATCTCTTCGCGATATTGTTCAAAGGTTTTGCCTTCAGCCTTCAAGTATTGTTCCAAAGAGAGCCCCGTTCTCCTAAGGGCTTTGTCTTGTTCACGTATAATACTTTCCACCTCTTGCTCCAAAAGGAGTGGTGGAAATTCCACCTTGGCATTGGAAAAGAGGGCATCAAGCGCATCGTAAAAAGCCTCGTCTTCGGCGAGGCGCTCCTTCTGTTCTTTAAGGTCCTTCCGGATTTGCTCCTTCAGTTCATCAAGGGAGTTGAAATTTCCCCAAGAGCGGGCAAACTCATCATCAATTGGGGGAAGTTGCTTTTCTTTTACTTCGTGCACTTTAAGGTGGCAGAGCGTTTCCTCACCCTCTTCTCCGAGCAAGGAAAAGCTCTTTTCCTGGCCGGCTCCAAGGCCTTCTACATTCTGAACAAATTCAGGTTTAAGCTCTGGGCCCAAGCGAAAAACGAAATTTTCGTTCCGGTTTGTTTGCGAGCCTTGCTGGATAGTCAAATCGGCCACTACAAGGTCGCCCATGGAAGCACCGCGTTCCACGGTAACCCAGGTTGCCCTTTCTTCCTGGAGATTCTTTAGAACCTCGTTGATTTCTTCCTCACTAACCTCCACCTTTTTCTTCTTAACCTTCAAGCTGCGGTAATCTCCCAGCTCAACGATTGGCTTAAGTGGCACTTTAAAGGTTATTGAGAAAGGTTCAGCAGAAATTTCTTGGATTTGTCCTGGCCCTACTGGGTCAAGGTTGAGGTCAGAGATAAGCTTGGGGTAAATTTTGTACGACAAATTTTCCAAGGCGACATTGTAAATCGTCCTTTCCCCTACCAAGCGCCGGACGACATCGTAAGGGGCTTTTCCTCTTCGGAAACCGGGAATTGTTATCTCCTCGGAAATGGCTTGGGCAGCCTCTTTGAGGGCTTGTGCTTTTTCATCCTCATCAAATTCAACTTTTATCAGGACTTCACGGCTGCCCAATTCTTCGGTGGTAACCTTCATTTCTTCCTCCTCAAGTTAAAGTGGAAGCATTATACCATGTCAAGGCCAAAATTAAAAGCGCCCGAAGGCGCTTCTTAGTGGGGAAGGAGGGACTCGAACCCTCACGGGCAAAGCCCACGTGATCCTAAGTCACGCTCGTCTGCCAGTTCCGACACTTCCCCTCTTTATAGTATTATACCAATCATCTGGTTCAAAGGCAACTTCATGGA
>CAYOIS010000172.1:0-4356 GCA_964404055.1 uncultured Anaerolineae bacterium
GGGTAGTTGCTCTTTTACCCCTTGCATGCTAAAATTAATTCACAAAATCCAACCCCATTTAGAGGGATGACTGTGCAAAGCCTTAAAGAGCGAATCCTTAAGGAAGGGAAAAACCTCGGAGGAGGAATACTCAAGGTAGACAGCTTCATAAACCACCAGGTTGACCCTCAATTCATGATGGAAGTCGGACGTGAGCTGGCGCGTCGCTTCGCTCACCTGGAAATCACCAAGGTCTTAACGGCTGAGATTTCCGGAATCGCTCCCGCCCTCACAACTGCCCTGGCCTTAGGAGTCCCATTGGTCTACGCCCGTAAGACCCGACCCATAACAATGGTGGATGGAGCCTACCGAGAAGTGGCCCCCTCTCACACCAAAGGCAAAATGGTGGAACTTATGGTCTCAGTAGAATTCCTCAAGCCCGGGGACAAAGTGCTCATCGTGGACGATTTCTTGGCTACCGGCCAAACTATAGACGCTTTAGCCCGCATTGTAAAAATGAGCGGCGCCACCTTGGTGGGCATAGGCACCGTAATTGAAAAAACTTTTGAGGGGGGAAGGGAGCGCCTCCAATACCTCAATGTCCCTATAGAATCCCTCGTAAAGATAACAGACATGGCCGACGGGAGGATAGTCTTCGGAGAATGAAATGGAAAGTTGACCTCCACCTCCACACTTGCTTCTCAGATGATGGCCTCTGCTCACCAGCTCAGGTAGTTAAAATAAGCCGGGCTAAAGGCCTCTCAAAAGTAGCGATAACTGACCACAACTCCATAGCTGGGGCTTTAGAAGCCAGCAAAATTGACCCCGATTTGGTCATAATCGGAGAAGAAATAAGGACAAGCCGAGGTGAACTATTGGCCCTCTTCCTCAAAGAAGAAATTCCTCCAGGCCTTGAACCTTTGGAAGCTATAAAGCGCATAAAGGAACAAGGCGGTATAGTCGGAATATCTCACCCATTTGACCGAATCCGGCGGGAAGCAATGGGACTTTACTCCTTAGAAATACTTGAGGAAGTGGATTTCCTTGAAGGATTCAATGCCCGCACCATCTTACCCCAAGACAACGTTAAAGCCCTTAGGCTTGCTTCTGAAAGGGGTATCCCAATTTCGGCGGGGAGCGATGCCCATACCCCTTGGGAGATAGGAAAGGCTTGGGTTGAGATGGAACCTTTTAGCGGGGAGAAGGAATTTTTAGAATCCCTGAAGACCGGGAAAATATGTGGCCGAAGGAGCCCCTTGTGGGTTCACATATTCTCCACCTTAGCTAAATTCCGATGAGGTATTACCTCTGGTCCATAGGCTGCCAGATGAACGATGCGGACTCGGCCAGGGCTGCGGAAGCCCTGGAGCGGATGGGCTTTGTGCGGGTTGAAGACCCCCACAAAGCTGATGTCCTTCTGCTCAATACTTGCGTTGTCCGCCAAAGCGCCGAGGACAAAGTCAGAGGGCACTTGGCCTCCCTCAGAGCGGTGAAACGTCGCCGCCCAGATGCTTTCCTGGCAGTTATGGGCTGCTTTGTGAACGATGCCCAAATCCTGCACCAGCAATACCCCTACGTGGACCTCTTCTTGCGCCCTTCCGATGTGGAAGGATTTGTAAAGGCAGTTAAAGAACGCTTGGCTTTAGGCGATAAATGGATAAAGCCTCCTCTTCCAGCTCCTGTTTCTGCCTATGTTCCCATAGTATATGGTTGCGACCACTTTTGCACCTACTGCATCGTTAGGCTGAGAAGGGGCAAGCAAAAGAGCCGCCCGCCGGAAGAAATAATCGCTGAAGTGGAAGACCTGGTGAAGCGTGGCGCAAGGGAAATCACCCTCTTGGGCCAAAACGTTGACTCTTATGGCCGCGACCTTCCAGGTAAGCCAGACCTGGCCGACCTCTTAGAAGCCATCCACCCGATAAAAGGCCTGTGGCGCATTCGCTTCCTAACCTCCCATCCAGCTGACATGAGCCAAAAACTCATTGAAGCCGTAGCTTCTCTCCCCAAAGTCTGCGAGCATCTGGAAATCCCAGTCCAATCCGGAGATGATGTCATCCTCAAGCGGATGGTCAGGGGTTACACTGTTGCCCAATATAAAGAGCTAGTGAGGAGGATAAGGGAAACCATCCCTGGTGTCAGCTTGGCCACTGACATAATCGTCGGTTTCCCAGGAGAGACCGAAGAGCAATTCATGAACACTTACCGGCTCCTTGAAGAGATAAGGTTTGACGTAGTTCATGTGGCAGCTTACTCTCCTCGCCCGGGTACTGCTGCCTCCCGCCTTAAGGACGACGTCCCACCGGAGGAGAAGAAGAGGAGACTGAGGTTGGTAGAAGAACTGCAGGAGAGAATTTCCTCGGAAATAAACACAGGACTTTTGGGGAAAGAAGTGGAAATTTTAGTTGAAGGACGGCGCAAAGGGCGCTGGTTTGGAAGGACAAGGACCAATAAGTTGGTGTTCTTTGAAGACCCGGAAAACTGGCAGGGGCAAATGGTAATAGTTAAGGTAGAAGAGGCAGGCCCTTGGTCCTTGCGAGGGCGCTTAATCCGCAGGCTTCCCATGGAGGATGAGCCATGAGGATTGCCTTGACCGGAAGCACAGGGCAGCTCGGCCGAGCTTTACTGGAAGTGTTGAAGGAAGACGAAGTCCTCCCATTGGCCAGGCCAGAATGCGACATAACCCGACTTGAATCTTTAAAGGCTTGCCTTGAAAAATTCAAGCCAGAAGTCGTTATCCACGCTGCGGCCTTTACCGATGTTGATGGGTGCGAGCTTGACCCAGAGAAAGCTTATGCGGTGAATGCCTTAGGCACGAGGAACGTAGCAGTGGCTGCTTTGGAATTTGGAGCTGTTATGGTCTACGTAAGCACAAATGAAGTCTTTGATGGCACTGCTTCCGAACCCTACTGGGAATTTGACCGCCCAAACCCAGTAGGGATATATGGCCGGTCAAAGCTGGCTGGCGAGCAATTCGTGCGCGAAATTTTATCCCGCTTCTTCATCGTCCGCACCGCTTGGCTATACTACCACGGTGGGAATAACTTCGTCACCAAGATAATCCGCGCCGCTGATGAGCGAGGAAGCCTGCGGGTTGTTACGGATGAGGTTAGCAATCCAACTTATGCTTTGGACTTAGCTGTGGCTATTTCCAAGCTTATCCGCACCAACTTCTACGGCACTTATCACTTCACAAATTCGGGCTACTGCTCCCGCTATGACTTTGCCAAGTTGATTTTAGAATTATCGGGGAGGGGGAAAGTGCCGATTGAGCCCATAACATCTAAGGAGTGGGTCAGGGTGGCAAAGCCTCCCCTATTTACTCCCCTCCGAAACTTTGCCGGAGCCCAGATAGGGATAACCTTAAGGCCATGGGAGGAAGCCCTTAAAGCCTTCTTCCAACGAGAACCGGGTCTGATAAAGAGCGATGGAGGTTAAAATCTCGGTCGTAATTCCCAATTGGAATGGGGAGAGGTTTCTCAGGGGTTGCCTTCAATCCCTTAGGGAACAGACTTTCAAAGCCTTTGAGGTAATCCTTGTGGACAATGCTTCCACGGATGGCTCTTTGGCTTTGGTGGAAAAGGAATTCCCGGAGGTCAAGGTGGTAAAACTTGTCAAGAACTTAGGCCTTACCGGGGGCGCTAATGCGGGGATAAGGGCAGCGCAAGGCGAAGTAATAGCCTTATTGAACAACGATGCCGAAGCACACCCCCGCTGGCTTGAAGCCCTCTGGGATGCTCTCAAGAGGCACCCGGAGGCAGGGATGGCTGCAAGCAAAATCTTGCTTTACGACCGAAGGAGTATAATAAATTCAGCGGGAGATTTTTACCGGATTGACGGCGTGCCTGGAAACAGGGGTGTTTGGGAGGAAGACAAAGGCCAATACGACCGTGAAGAATACGTCTTCGGGGCATGTGGGGGCGCGGCTGCTTATAGGAAAGCTATGCTTGAAGAGATTGGGCTCTTTGATGAGGACATGTTCATGTACTGTGAAGACGTAGACTTAGCCTGGCGAGCGCAGATAGCGGGCTATCGCTGCATATACACGCCTGAAGCCATAGCTTACCATCGCCTGAGTGCCACGGGTGGAGGCAAGCTGGCCAGCTTTTACAACGGGCGCAACTTCATCTACGTATTAGCCAAGGATTACCCAAGCAGCCTTTTCCGAAAATACTGGCCCATTATCCTCAAAGCCCAGCTCAAGATAATGACCGATGCCTTAAGAGCGTGGCGTGGCGAAGCGGCCAGAGCCAGGCTAAGGGGCCAGCTGGCAGGGCTTAAAGCCATACCTTTAGCCCTATCCAAACGTCAAGCGGTCTACTCCCTGCGCCGTGTCCCTGATAGTTACTTAGAATCATTGCTCTTGCCTTAAACTGGGGG
>CAYOIS010000173.1:0-4345 GCA_964404055.1 uncultured Anaerolineae bacterium
GTATAGTTAAAAAGGGGACGGCTATGGGGGAAATCCTAAAGGTTCAAGACCTCTGGCTGGAAAGGGAAGGAAAGGAAATCCTACGAGGAGTAAGCCTTAGCGTTAAAGAAGGCACAATCCATTGCCTATTGGGACGCAATGGCTCTGGCAAATCTACCCTGGCTTATGCTCTAATAGGCTCAGGAGGGTATCGCCCTTCCAAGGGAAGCATCCTATTCTATGACCAGGATATTACTGAGCTATCCATAACCGAAAGGGCCAAGCTTGGGATAACTTTGGCTTGGCAAGAGCCAGCACGTTTTGAGGGGATTAAGGTCAAAGACTACATAGCTTTAGGAATGAAGGAGCCTTCCCTATCTCGTATTGAGGAAATACTCAAAGCTGTGGCCCTCTCACCCTCCGAATATTTGAACCGATACGTTGATGAGAGCTTATCTGGAGGAGAACGGAAACGCATTGAGCTGGCGGCTGTATACGCCATGCAACCCAAACTGGCCATCTTGGATGAGCCTGATTCTGGCATTGATGTTTTATCCATAGAAGACATTACCCGCCTGATACGTCGGATGGCAAGTGAAGGAATTACCGTTCTTCTCATTACCCACAGGGATGAGATGGTTCCTGTGGCTGATGTTGCTTCATTAATATGCGGCGGCGAGATAATCCGTACCGGCGACCCAAAAGTTGTTCGGGAGCATTATGCTCGCCGTTGCGTGCCTTGCGAGCTTGTAGAACCAGTGGAGAGTAGCAAAGACTATGAGCGCTACGTATAAAATAGCTACTGAGTTTGAGGCCATAGTAAAAGCATACGAAAAAGCGGGGGGAAAGCCAGAGGTTTTCAAATCCCCTCGGATAGCAAGCCTTGTGGTGAGCAGCAGCAAGGTTTTAGCGGCAAACGAAATCCCTGGAATCCGCATGGAAGCAGAGGAGTTTCCCTCGGGGATAAGGGCTAAGATAAAAGTGGAGCCTGGGGTCCGGATAGAATACCCGGTGCATCTTTGCTTTGGTGTGCTGCCCGAAGAGGGGGTCCAGGAGATTTACTCCCAATTTGAGATAGGGGATGGGGCGCAGGTGGCTTTCATCGCCCACTGCACCTTCCCTAACGCTATAAATGTCAAGCACATCATGGACGCTACAATCCATGTAGGCAAAGGGGCTTTAATGTATTACCGCGAAAGCCACTACCATGGCGAAAAGGGTGGGACGGTTGTCCTTCCTAAAGCCAGGGTTACAGTGGAAGAAAGAGGCCATTATTTTTCCGAGTTCAGCCTTACGATTGGGCGGGTTGGAAGATTGGAGCTGGATTATGTGGTAGATGTAGGAGCATACGGGGTAGCGGAGCTTGTCGCCAAAGCCTACGGCTACGGTGATGATTCTATCTTGGTGAAAGAAACAATTCGCCTTAACGGGGAGAAGGCAAGAGGCTTGGCTAAATCGCGCATAGCGGTGAGGGAAAGAGCCAGAAGCGAAGTCCATGGCACTACCGAAGGCAATGCTCCCTTTACACGAGGGCATGTGGATTGCATTGAAATAGTGCGGGATGAAGCCGTAGCTAAAGCCATACCCCTGGTTTTGGTTAATCACCCCAGCGCCTACGTCACTCACGAAGCAGCCATAGGGACGGTGGATAAGAAGGGGTTAGAAACCCTGATGGCTCGTGGCCTTTCGGAGGAAGAAGCAGTAGATGTAATCATAAAAGGAATGCTGGGAGGGTGAAATGGCCATAACTCGGGAAGAAGTGGAGCACATAGCGGAACTGGCTAAGCTTTACTTGACCGAAGAAGAAAAGGAAAGGATGCAGCGCCAGCTTTCGGCAATTTTGAACTATTTTGCTATGCTTCAGGAAATTGACACATCCTTAATCCCACCCACAGCCACTGTGCTTCCTCTTCGCAATGTCATGCGGGAGGATACGCCCGCCCCTTCTTTTGAAAGGGATAAAATATTGGCCAATGCCCCTCAGAAAGTTGAGGGTTACGTAAAAGTCAAAGTTGTTCTGGAGTAGCAGGCTATGGAATCAGCTCTGCACCACCTCTCTATTTACCAGGCTCATAAGCTTTTGAAAGAAGGCCAAGCGACTTCGGTTGAGCTTACTGAAGCCGTTCTCAAGCAGATTGAGAAAGTGGAAGGCCTTGTCAAAGCTTACATAACCATAACCCCGGAGCTTGCCTTAAAGCAAGCTTCCCTTGCCGATGAGAAGATATTGCGCTACCGGAAGGCAGGGGAAAGCTTTAGCCCATTGCTGGGTATCCCTATCGCCATAAAGGACATAATTTGTACCGAAGGGATACGCACCACCTGTGCCTCTCGCATCTTGGAAAACTTCGTTCCTCCTTATGATGCCACCGTTGTAAAGAAGCTTAAGGATGCCGGGGCCGTGATAATAGGAAAGACTAACCTGGATGAGTTTGCGATGGGTTCTTCTACTGAGAACTCAGCCTTTTTCCCCACCCGTAACCCTTGGGACCTAAGGAGGGTTCCAGGGGGTTCAAGTGGTGGGAGTGCGGCGGCTGTAGCTGCCGGGGAATGTCTTGGCTCTTTAGGGACGGATACTGGTGGCAGTGTGCGTCAGCCTGCAGCTTTCTGCGGCGTTACCGGCCTTAAGCCCTCCTATGGCCGGGTGAGCCGATACGGCCTTGTGGCCTTTGCTTCCTCCCTGGACCAAATCGGCCCAATAACCAAGGATGTTACGGATGCTGCCCTGCTTCTATCCGCCATCGCCGGACATGACCCCAAAGATTCCACCTCCGTTGATTACCCGGTCCCCGATTACCTTAAGGCCCTTGTCCCTGAAGTGAAGGGGGTAAAGATAGGTGTGCCCAAGGAGTATTTCATTGAGGGGATGGAGGAAGGGGTTGAGAAAGCAGTGCGAGAGGCGATAGATTGCCTTGAGGAACTTGGAGCGGAGGTTTTGGAAATAAGCCTGCCTCACACCAAATATGCCCTCCCTACTTACTACCTCATAGCTCCAGCAGAGGCTTCAGCTAACCTTGCCCGTTACGATGGGGTTAAGTACGGGCTTTACATCCCTGGTTCTGAACTGTGGGAGGAATATCGCCTAACCAGGGGGAACGGCTTCGGACCCGAGGTGAAAAGGCGCATAATGCTTGGGACTTACGCCCTCTCCGCTGGATATTACGATGCTTATTACCTGAAGGCTCAAAAAGTGCGCACCCTAATCAAAAAAGATTTTGATGAAGCCTTTGAGAAAGTGGATGTAATCGTCGCTCCTACTTCCCCCACGGTAGCGTTCAAGCTTGGAGAGAAGGTGGAAGACCCGCTCAAGATGTATCTTTCCGATGTCTTCACAATCCCCGTTAACCTGGCGGGGATTTGTGCCATATCCATCCCCTGCGGCTTTTCCGAAGGCTTGCCTGTAGGATTGCAGATAATGGGTCCGGCTTTTGGGGAGGAGAAAATCCTCCAAGTGGCTTATGCTTACGAACAAGCTACCCAATGGCACTTGAAAAGGCCACCTCTTTAAGGAGGGGAGCATGAAGGTGATAGATTTCCACGTCCACATCTTCCCGCCGGAAGTCATAAAGAACAAGGAGAAGTTCTTCCAAAGGGACCGCTGGTTTGAGGTCCTTTACTCCAGCCCCAGGGCTAAGATGATTACGGCAGACGAGCTTATTCAGGTCATGGATGAGGATGGGGTGGATGTAGCTGTAGCTTTCTCTTTCGCTTGGTCCGATATGGGCCTTTGTCGGTGCTGCAACGATTATGTCTTGGATGCGATGAAGCGTTACCCTGGCCGGATTTATGGCTTTGCTGCCGTCCAGCCCAGGGCTGGGAATGAGGCAGTTCGGGAGATAGAGCGCTGCATTGAAGGGGGGATGAAGGGCATAGGGGAGTTGATGCCCAATGGGCAAGGTTATGCCTTGGATGATGAGGACATAATGACCCCGGTAGTAGCAGCTGCGGTTGCTTACGATGTCCCCTTGATGGTCCACACAAGTGAGCCGGTTGGGCACAATTACCGGGGTAAGGGCACCATAAGCCCTGGAATTGTCTATAACTTCATCCAAAACCACCCAGAGCTGACGTTGGTGTGCAGCCACTGGGGTGGGGGTCTTCCCTTTTACGAGCTCATGCCTAAAGTTCGGGAGAAACTGGCTCGCGTCTATTACGATACGGCGGCTACGCCTTTCCTTTATGACATCCAGATTTTCCCCATAGTTGGGGAGATTTTGCGCTACAAAATTCTTTTCGGGACCGATTTTCCTTTGGTTAGGCCTGGGCCATTTATAGAGCAGATTAAGAACTCCGGCCTATCCCAACGCGGTCTTGAGCGCATCTTGGGGGAAAATGCTGCCAGGCTTCTCAAGATAGAAATCTCTTAGCT
>CAYOIS010000174.1:0-4326 GCA_964404055.1 uncultured Anaerolineae bacterium
ATGAGGGGCTATGGAAGGTTTCCTTACAGCTTTAATTACCGTAGGCTTAGCGGAGATTGGCGATAAGACCCAGCTGGCTCTGTTCTGCCTTGCCTCCAAAACAAGGGAACGCTTTCTGCTTTTCCTGGGGGCATTCTTAGCCTTCGCTTTAAATGATGGCATAGCCGTCTTATTCGGAGGGGCCATTTCTCGGCTCGTCCCTTTGGTTTATATAAAAATCTTAGCCGGCGCCATTTTCGTAATCTTTGGCCTTCTGTCTCTTCTGAGGAGCTCGAAAGAATTGGTTGAGTGCGAGGTTAAAAGGCCGTTCTTTACCACCTTCTCCTTGATTTTCGTCTCCGAATTAGGTGATAAAACCCAAGTGGCGGCAGCGTTATTTGCCGCTTCCTATGAGCCATTGTCAGTGTTTGCTGGGGCAATGCTGGCTTTAGGTATACTCTCTTTGGCAGCAATATATTTGGGGCAATTTATCTTCTCTAAAATTGAAGCCCGCAGACGCTCTTACTTAGTTGGCACCTTTTTCCTATTGATTGGACTATGGCAATGGTTTGAAGCTCTCTTAGGGGGGTAGTGCAGATGACCACGATTGAGGTAAAAACGCGCTCCAGGGAAGAGTTAGTGGATATTACCGAAGAAGTGCAAAGGGTTGTTGCCCAGAGCGGGGTTAAGGAAGGAATCTGTTACCTTTTCGTCCCCCACACCACGGCCGGCATAACCATCAATGAAACTTGGGACCCATCAGTTAGAAAGGACATCACGGAGGTTTTGCGCAAGGTAGCTCCCCCCGGTGCCAATTACCATCATACCGAGGGAAACGCCGACGCCCATATAAAAACGAGCGTGGTAGGTAGCAATGCCTTCGTGTTCGTATCCGATGGCCGGCTTGTCTTAGGGACTTGGCAAGGGATTTACTTAGCCGAATTTGATGGGCCCCGCAGCCGGCGGGTTTTCGTCCACGTTGAGCCTTTTTAAGCCTCCTTTTCCACCACTACCCTAACTTGGGCCACGAGCCCAGGCATGAGCCTTATGGGGACGCTGTAAATCCCCAGTTGCTTGATTGGCTCTTCCAGCTCTATCTTGTGCTTATCAAACGGCCTGCCAAACTGCCTTTCCAAGGCCAAGGCTATCTCGGCATTAGTGATAGAGCCGAAAAGCTTGTCCTTTTCCCCCACTTTGACTTTAAAGGTCAAGGTAATTTCAGATAAAGCCTCGGCAAGAGCTTGCATGTCTTCAGCAAGCCGTTTCATTTTAGCTTCTTGAACTCGCTTCTTGTATTCCGCTTGGCTCAAGTTTTCTGGAGTAGCGGGCACAGCCATACCCTTGGGGATTAAGTAATTGCGGGCATAGCCGTCGGCCACTTCCTTGACCTCGCCGGCCTTGCCTAAGCCTTTGACGTTTTCCAAAAGTAAGACCTTCACTTTTCCCCTCCTAAAAAACAGAGTAGGCCTTCTTCCAAGCCTTTAGCTACTATTTCCGGATGCCCTTCCAAAAGCCAGCGGTCTTCGCCCAGGAAGCCTATCTCCACTATGGCTGCAGGAACACGGGAGTCTATCTCCCGGAAGAGGTGGTATTCTTCCATATCTGAGGTTATGGTGGAAGGGTCAAAGGGTAAGCCTGTCTCCTTGTAATAGCTTTCTCTGAGGCAATCGGCAAGCTTTTCAGCCCTTTCGCCTCGGCTTACCAGTTTGAAGCCGCTTTTCCCTTCAATGCACGAATCGGCATGGATTGATAGGAAAAGGGTAGGCTTAATCGTTTGGGCCTTCGGTGAAAATTCCGGAAGGAGGTAAACTTGATAGCCCTTTCCCCTCAACCTTTCGGCTAATATTTCCGCTACTTTCAGGTTTACAGCCCTTTCTTCAAGGCCATCAGGGCACACAGCACCGGGATCGCTCCCCCAGTGGCCCGGGATTATGGCTATTACACCTTTGGGGGCTTTGAGGAGAATGACAAAAGCTACTGTCGCCGTCAAAGCCGTGAAGGCTATCAAACCCCCAAAAGTTTTCCTCACGGTCAAGTTGCTTCCCACCCTATGAGCTGTTGGAAAGTTTTCACATCTTGGCGCTTGATTATGTTCCTGGCGATCAGCTCTTCAATCCTCACTTGTTCCAGGGAAGGGCGCCGTCTTTGGCGATAGCTTATTAAAACTTCGCCATAGCGGATGAGCTCCTTCATAATATCAATGCTCACTTCCAAGCGTTCTTGGTCTGGGAGTTTGATACTTATGGGTTGAGGTGGGCGCCTCAGGTAGCGCCATTGGGCAAAGAACTGCTCCGAGGCCGGTGCTATGCTCATCCCAAGGTATAGGGGCATATCGGCTAAGGGGATGAAGGCAGGGAAGAACCTCTCCAAAAGAGCTATATAGCTTCGGAGTAAGACCATGATTTTTGTCCCTCGGGATATGGGCATTACCCAGAGGTTATCGGCCAAGCGGAGACGGTTCCTTGCCCCTACAAGCCGGCATATCTCTAACTCCAGTTCTTTGAGGAAGTTCTGGAGGTCGCCGATAAAGTCCTTTAAAATGACTGGCCATCGGAGGGAAGTCTTTATTTGGAAGCGTTGGCTGGCTTCCCATATCCCGGGGTTCACTTTGTCCATGTAGTTGCTGAAAAGGGTGAGGATGGCATGCTGCCAGAAGCGTGGCTCAAAGAAACAGTGAAGCCAGAGTAGGTGACCATCGGAAAGCCATGGAGCTTGGGCAGAAAGTTCTTCCCCCATTGCCCTTATCTCTTGGCATACGGGGCAAAGTTCACTCCCTTGGGCAGGCTGCCTTACAAAGCAGACTTGGCATAAGCTTGCCCCTTTTTGCTTCCTTTGGATTTCGGGCGGATGCTTCTCCTCCTGATACCAGGTCGGACCCTTGCTTTTTTCCGCTTTTTCCTTGGCCAGCTGTTCTTCCAGCCAAGCCATCTCTTGATTTATCTTGCCCAGAATGCTTTCCAACTCCGTAAGTTCATTCCGCAAGCTTTGGATGCGAGAGCTTACGCTTTCAAAGCGTTTTTCCGCTTCCCTTTTTAGTTTGCGGGTAGCGTGGCGAGTCTTGGGGGAAGTAAGGCGCGTAAGTTCCTCCTCCAGCTTAGCAATCTCTTGGCTTAGCTCCGCCGCTATTTTCTCCTGAGCTCTGAGGTCTTCTTCCACTTGAGCCTTTTGATTCTCCTTCTCTCCTTTGAGGCGCTCCAACTCTGAGGCCATCGCCTCCAAGAGGATTATCCTGAGCTCTATGGCTCTGGATTGCCCCAGGGTTGCTAAGGGGGCTTCGTGATAGCGCAAGGTTACTGGGAAGCCTCTTTCCAGGAATATGCTGGCCACCTTATCCAGGCTTTGCTTGTCTTTCCCAGGGATTAATAGCCAGAAATGGTTTTGGAAAGAAGCAATCAAGTTTGAAGGGAAAGCCTCTTCTAAAGCGGCTACTGCTTCTTGGATTTTGCGGAAAACCTTGAGGTCATCCGGGACCTGAGGTTTTTGGTAGAAATGAACCTGCCCCCAGACAATGCAACCGAACCATTTCTGCTCGGCTTCCTCTGGGGTAAAAGCCTCTTCGCCTTCAAGGGAAAGCCTCCAGGGCTCTTGGAGTTCAACAACCTTCTCTTCCAGGGCCTTGTAGAATTGAGAAGTGAGGGAGGAGTGAGAGAACAGGGAAGCGATGTTGAATGGCTTATAATCGCAATCGCTTCGGCTTCTGAGGTAGGGGGAGTACCGCTCCCAAAACCCCTGGCCCTTTTCCCAGGAGGTAGCCATTTCTAAAGCTTCCTTCAGAGCAGCCCCATTGCTTATGGGCGGTTTATAAGGGTTAAGGAGAGGGTGTTGAGGTTGCCAGAGCTTGTAAAGGGAGGGGCTGAGCTCTCCCGATAGAGGCATCGGGTGCACTTGGAAGGCTGAAGCCAGCCGGTGGGCTAATTGTAGTAAGAATAGCTTCTTTTTGAGCTCGGAGTCCAGCTCCGCCTCTTTGGGGAACTGGCCGGCATAAAGAATGGCTTGGAGGGTCGGCAAATGCTTTTTATCTTCCAAGCCGAGCTTGGAAAAATCAAGGTTAGCGAAAACTTTTCCATCTGCAAGGCTAAGTGGTTCCCCATCCCTGGTGGGAAATGAGCCCTTAGGGTTAACAAGCTTGGCCAAGTCATGCATTTCCGGGAAGAAAGGGGAGCTCATATCCACCTCCGATTTTTCAGCTTAGTGCTGATAAAATACCACACATAGACTTTGCTGTCAAACCCAGGGATATGGCAAGTGCATGCCTGAAAGGGCTGCGAAGCAAGATGTCATTACGAGGGCACTAAATGCCCGAAGCAATCTCTTACCGGTCCTGAATGTCATTGCGAGGCGGCGCAA
>CAYOIS010000175.1:0-4248 GCA_964404055.1 uncultured Anaerolineae bacterium
AAAGGGGTTAAATTAAACCGGCCGCGAAAGGGCTGGGAAACACCCTTAGCTTAGGCTGAGTTGACAGGGGCGTTCTTTATTGCTATAATAAGTGCAGACCCGCCCCCGAAGGGGCTTTTTGAGCCCAAAATTTAATACAGGGGAAGGACCACGAAGGCCAAGAGGCCGGCTTGAAAGCCAGCCCACTTCGTGGTTTTTTTATCCCCAAAAGGAGGTGGGTTATGCATATACCAGATGGGTTCTTAAACGTTGCTACCGCTGCTGGGACTTACGTAATCTCAGCCGGCGGAGTTGGCTATAGCCTCCGGCGTCTTGCTGGGAAGCTGGGAGAAAAGCAAATCCCCATGGTAGGAGTGATGGCCGCTTTCATCTTCGCCGCCCAGATGCTTAACTTCCCAGTCGCCGGGGGAACTTCTGGCCACCTGGTAGGGGGAGCTTTGGCCGCAATCCTCCTCGGTCCTTGGACAGGCCTCTTAGTGATGACTTGCGTCCTCCTGGTGCAAGCGATTGTCTTCCAGGATGGCGGGATTACAGCCCTCGGAGCCAATGTCTTGAACATGGGGATAATTTCCGTCTTCTTGGGCTACTACGTTTACCGCATAATTTTGGGGCTCCTCAAAGGCAAGGGGCTTGCTGAACCTGTGGGAGGATTTGTAGCCGGATGGATTTCAATCGTAGCGGCAGCTGTGGCTTGCGCCATTGAGCTTGCCCTATCCGGAACTTCACCTCTGGGGGTGGCCCTCCCAGCCATGGCTGGAATACATGCCCTCATAGGGATAGGGGAAGGCCTAATAACAGCCTTGGTCTTGGGCTTCGTGAAGGCAACAAGGCCCGACCTGCTGGCCCTGGAGAAGATTTAAAGGAGGGGAAGCCATGGAAAAGAAGTGGTGGATCTGGGGGATTATCATTGCCTTTGCTCTGGCCCTCCTTTCCCCGCTGGCTTCACCCTGGCCTGATGGCCTTGAGAGGGTAGCCGAGGATTTTGGGTTCATAGAGAGGGCCAAGGAGCCTTTGTTTGAGGTAATCCCAGATTACCTCTTCCCCGGGGTCGGGAATGAAGCCTTGGCCACCATCCTGGCAGGGATTGTGGGGGTAGCCATAACCTTGGCATTAAGCTACGGCTTGGCCAAACTCCTCAGGCAAAGGGCATGAAGCACGGCTTCATTGATAAATACAGCGACATTGATAGCCCTATCCACAAGCTGGACCCCAGGACCAAGCTGGTCCTGGGGCTGGCCTTCATCTTGACCGTGGTGGGGATACCCCAAAGAGCATGGCCTGCTTTAGGGATTGCCCTTGGATTCCTCTTGGTAGTTGCTTTACTGAGCCGTGTCCCAATCCCTTACCTGCTTTCCCGCTCGGCTACAGTGATACCCTTCGTGTTCTTGGTCATCTTTTTCCGAGTAATCCCGCAGGGGAAGGAAGGGCTTGTGGCTGGGGCAGTGATTGGGGCTAAGGCTTGGCTATCGGCATTGGCTTTAGTTCTCCTCTCGGCCACAACCCCCTTCCCCATGCTACTTAAGGGGATGGAAAAGCTCAAGACACCTCAGGTCCTGGTGCTAACCCTTTCCTTCATGTATCGGTACATCTTCGTCCTCCTGGATGAGGCCATGCGTATGGAAAGGGCTTGGGCTTCAAGAGGGGCAGGTCGGAATTGGTGGGCTTCCTTCAAAGCTATGGCTGGAGTGGCTGGAGTGCTCTTCATCCGAAGTTACGAGAGGGCGGAGAGAGTCTACCAAGCTATGCTGGCCAGAGGGTTTGAAGGCGAGGTCAGAACCCTCAATCCCCTCAAGTTTTCCACTGCCGACCTGGCTTTTGGCTTAGCCTCGGCCCTGGGTTTGGGAGTTCTCTGGATTATAATAGCGTTCTGGAGGTGAAAGGTTGGCCAAAATTTTAGAGGTTAAGGATTTGCACTATCGGTATCCTGATGGGATTGAGGCCCTGAAAGGGGTGAGTTTTGAGGTGGAAGAGGGCGAAAATTTAGGCATAATAGGGCCGAATGGGGCAGGGAAATCCACTCTCCTTCTGCACCTAAACGGCATACTCATGGGCTACTCTTCCAACGGCTCGGATGCCGTTTGGGTAAAAGGGATGCCGGTGAGGAAGGAAACATTGAGGGAAATAAGGAGGCTTGTGGGCTTAGTCTTTCAGGACCCCAACGATCAGCTCTTTTCTCCTACGGTCTTTGAGGATGTAGCTTTCGGCCCCTTGAACTTGGGTCTAAATCCGGATGAGGTTACGGAGAAGGTTAAAGAGGCATTGAAAGCCGTGGGGATGGAAGGTTACGAGAGCCGTTCTCCGCACCACCTCAGCTTAGGGGAGAAAAAGCGGGTAGCCATAGCCACCGTGTTGGCCATGGCTCCCGAAATCTTAGTCCTGGATGAACCAACTGCTAATTTGGACCCGGTTGGGAGGTGGGAACTAATAGAGCTTCTGCGCTCCTTACCTCACACTAAAATCATCGCTTCCCACGATTTGGACTTTGTGGATAAGATTTGCGATAAGGTAATGATCCTAAACTCTGGCAAAGTCTTAGCAATCGGTCCTACTGAGGAAATACTCAGCGACCGAGCTTTGTTGGTCAAAGCCCGCCTTATGCCTTAGAAAGCCCTGGCGAATAGGGCTTTGAGCGTTGTTTCCTTCCCGCAGTAGACACAGCGGTCTGGCTGGCCATCTTGCTCAAAAGGTATGCATCGGATAGTAGCCTTCGTCTCCTCCTTAATGGCCTCTTCGCACTGAGGAGACTCGCACCAAGGAGCGATTACGAAGCCACCATCGCTTTCTATGATACGCTTGAACTCCTGGTAATCGTTCAGCCGGTAAGTGTTATCATCCAGGAACTTTTTGGCCATCTGGAAGAGGTTGGCCTGGATTTTCTCCAAAGCTTCCTCCACTTTGCTCCCCAGGTCATCGGTGGATACAGTCCACTTTTCTCCGGTGTCCCTGCGGGCAAGGACCACTTGGTCTAATTCTACATCGCGTGGGCCTATCTCTATCCGCAACGGAACCCCTCGCAGCTCCCACTCATTGAACTTCCATCCGGGGGTATATTCCTCCCGGTCATCAACTTTTACCCTGAAGGCTTGGAGCTTTGATTTAAGCTCTCCGATTTTGGCCAAGACTTTTTCCTTCTCCTCATCGCTCTTCCAGATTGGGACGATTATCACTTGGATAGGGGCAAGCTTTGGAGGTAGCTTGAGGCCCTTTTCGTCCCCGTGCACCATGACAATGGCTCCGATGAAGCGTGTGCTTAAGCCCCAGCTTGTAGTCCAGCAATACTGTAGCTGATTGTTACGGTCAAGGTAACGGATTTCAAAGGCTTTGGCGAAATTCTGGCCGAGGTTGTGGGAGGTGGCAGCTTGGAGAGCCCATTTGTTGCCCATCATAGCTTCCATGGTGTAAGTGTGGAGGGCACCTGCAAACTTCTCCGATTCGCTCTTCTTGCCCAGAATAACAGGGATAGCAGCTTCGTTCTGGGCGAAATCGCGGTAGATGTAGAGCATCTTAAGGGTTTCCTCTTCGGCCTCTTCGTAGGTAGCATGGGCAGTGTGGCCTTCTTGCCAGAGGAACTCCATCGTGCGGAGGAAGGGGCGAGTCCGGAGTTCCCACCTCACCACGTTGCACCACTGGTTTATGAGGACTGGCAAGTCGCGGTAAGAGCGTATCCATTGCGAGTACATATAGCCTATGATTGTCTCGGAAGTAGGGCGAACCACAAGGGGCTCTTCCAACTCTTTTCCACCCCCGTGGGTGACGATTGCCAGCTGGGGGGCGAATCCTTTCACATGTTCGCTTTCCTTCTGGATGAAGCTATAGGGGATAAAGAGGGGGAAGTAAGCGTTCTGGTGGCCTGTTTCTTTGAAACGGCGGTCAAGGCTTTGCTGGATATTTTCCCAGAGAGCGTAGCCGTACGGCCTTATCACCATACAGCCTCTTACAGGGGAATAATCGGCAAGCTCAGCTCTCTGGATGACCTGGATATACCATTCGGAAAAGTCCTCACTGGGTGATACAAGTTTCTCCCTCATGGCCCTTTCCTCCTTATAAAGGATTTAAAAAACCGGCCCCCTTTGGTCTGGGGGCCGGCCCTAATCCACCACGCCTTAGCCCTACAATACCCCGGCATTACCCAGACCCTGGGGCTGGGTAAGAGCGCGGTATCGGGCACGGCAATGGGAAACCAAACCTCATCTTTCCCCTCTTATTTTTGAATTTTAACCGCAAAGCAGTTTTTTGTCAAAAATTTCG
>CAYOIS010000176.1:0-1661 GCA_964404055.1 uncultured Anaerolineae bacterium
TGCCATAAAGTTAAGGAATTCGGCAAAGCATACCAGCTTTACGAACTTCCAGCCCAATGAGCTTACTCTTTTAAGCACACCTCGCCAAGGGTTAAGCTTTCCCCTTGCGGCAGGTAACGGGCTTGTGTAGGCTCGTAAAGCCTTAGCACAAGTGAATAGCAACTTGGTCCCAGCTCTTTGGCGATAGCAAACCCGTGGCGGTCTATAATCCGTTCCCCTGGCTCCCATGAAGTAGTGGGGCGGGTCCACATGGCAGGTGCTTCTGTTTTGCTCCACCGTTCCTTACCCTTACCGTCCACCAAGGTAAGGACCACAAGGTAATCTCCTGAAGGCTTAGCCAGAGCGTACCACCTTAACTCCACAAGCAGGAAATTGCCAGTTACAGGGGAGGGCGAGAAAGCGTACCCTTCAAGGATGATTTCCTCGAAGGCTGCATTAGCTTTTACCTCTTTCATCCCAGCTTTTGGGAAGAGATAAAGGGCCAAACGTGCGCTGTGGAACTCTTTTTCCAGCGCACGGTAGCCAAAGGCCATCAAAACCCGCTCTATTCCGCTCCACTCCGGCGGGGCGGGGCATGGAAGTAACCAAATCCCCTCGTATTGTGTCATAATCCTGTCAAGCCACATTGCTGTTTCAGAAGGAGGGTCTATGTAGCCATCCCTTAGCCCGTAAATGGGTAAATGTCCCCGATAAATACTGCTCACATAGGGGCTCCATTCTGGCTGAGGGTTAATAATAGCCTGCTCCTTTCCTTCTTGGCGAGCCAACCAATCTAACATTTCCCTTAAAAGGGCAGGGGCATCGCGGTTATCAACCCGGACAATGACCACTAAAGTGGCCAATGCGATGAAAGAGCAAGAAAAAAGCAGGAGCCTCCGCCATTCCTTTCTTTCAGCCCTAGTGGTGAGAAGCCAAAGTGTCCAAGCCCAAGCCAATATCAGCAAGGCTAAAGAGAAAAAGTCTACTTCTTTCCCTACCTTCCAGATAAAATTGAAGTTTTCAACCCTAAGCAGAGACCAGCTCAAGACCAGGGGTGACAAGCCCAGGTTAAAGAAGCTTTCTGTGGCATAGATTGGTATGCCCTTGGTTTCTAAAAGTTCTCGGTAAAGCCCAAAGGGGACAAAAACCCCAGGCAATTGAATCGTGAAGCCAATGAGAGTAAGGGCGAGGGCTGGAATATGTAAACGAGGATTTTTGGAGGTTTCAATGAGGGGCATTACCAGCAAGGGCAAGAGAGGGACCAGAAACCTTGGCCCCCAGCAGTCACCACCGTGCCACATAAACCATTTCCCGAAAAGGAGAACGTTGCCTACCAAAAGGGTAATGATTAATAAAGAAATTTCCCGGTGGCGGGAATGGAACTGAGGCCAAACAGCAGGCAAAAGGAAGAATACAGGGGCATACCATATAAGCCCCTTCCCAGGGCTGATGGTCAATCCTAAAATGCCTTGCCACCATACAGCTGAAAAACTTTCCTCAGGGAGGTAACCCGTGTTGAAAGGATTGCCATAGCGGAGCCAGTTCCAAATTACAATAAAAGTTGCAGCTACAGCTAAAGGGGCTAAAAAGGCAATCCAATCCAAAAGACGTTTTCTACAGCAGACATATTTTAGCCAGGCATAGAGAGGCAAGAAGGCAACGAATATGAACTTAGCCATTAG
>CAYOIS010000176.1:1761-4215 GCA_964404055.1 uncultured Anaerolineae bacterium
ATTTTAGCCAGGCATAGAGAGGCAAGAAGGCAACGAATATGAACTTAGCCATTAGAACCAATGCCAGGGAAGCGCCAGCCAGGGCTGCGTAAAGCATTTGCTTTGAAATTTTAAGGCGTGTGAGGAAATAGGCGGCTCCAAGGAGCCCAAGCCCAATAAGGGGCTCCGAGAAGAATGTCTTGGCGTAAGGCCAAAGTGGGGTTGCCATCCCTAATATAAGGGAGAGAGCCAAAGCCTCGTGGTCCTGGTAACCGAGCTCACAGCAGAAGAGATAGAGAAGAGCGCAGGAAGCAGATGCGATAATGGCATTAAAGAGCAACGCGGTTTTAACTGGACTGGCTCCTGGTAACTTTAACCCAAGCCAGACCAGAGGAACCGAAAAGAGGGATAACGCAGGCGATTTGCGCGAATATAGATGCCCTTCTCTTCCTGGTGTTCCCTGCTGAAGACCCGTCCATAAAAGTTGGTCCATATCTATAGCGCCACGTCGGACCAAGTTCTCGGCTGTGGCAAACATTGCCCAGCCATCCCCTGAAAGAATGGTTCGACCGGTTGTCAAGATGTAAAGGGCTAAGAAAAACAAGAAGATTGTGAAAGCTTTACGCTTAGTTCTCCTCATTCCGCTTGAACTCCATTAGTATGCACCCACCAGCATTTAAAACATTGACCCCTGGCCCGAAAGTTTTTTCCAGCCAATCAAGAGCTTCAATTTCGGCTGGCTCCGCTGGGTTGAAAATTACTAAGAACTTTCCCTTTATATCCTTTCGCTGGAAAAAGGCGAGCCGCTCTTCCTCTAAGGATTTAAAGGCAAGGGGCAACTCGGGAAGGAGGGAAATATGCAAATCGCGCTTTAGATAAGGGTAAATGGCGTCATGGGTTTCACCGCTCAGGAAAATTACATCAGTACCAGCCCCGTAATCCTGGAGTTTATTGATAAGGTCTGCACACGGAGTTATTGCTAAGCGATCACGAATGTAAACCTTCCCCAATAAAGGCGTCGCTACAACGAAGCAGAGAAGGGCAAAGGAAGCCCACGCCCTTAAAATCCACAAGCCAAGTTGCAAGTTACCTCCGATAAGCTTTAAGGCTGTAGTTAGGCATAACGTAAACAGCCCCAATGTGCGGAGAATTACCGCCATTACAAGAAGCCACCGCTCTTGGGGAAACATCACGAAGTATCCAACCGCTTCAAAAAGGTTTACCAGGGTTAAGCTTATCGCTCCTACAGTCCCTGTAAGGTTAGGCATTGTAAGCAAAAGAAAGGGCAGGAAATAGACGATGTGCTGAGGGCTGTAGCCAGTAGTGAACAATTCGTAGGAGAAGAAGATTAAAGAGGCAGCAGTGACAGCGTAGGCAGGTTCGCCCCCTTGGTCGCGGCGTAACAGAAGCCATAAGTAAATCAACCCCCACAGAATGATTGAAAACATCCCAGGGATGCGAGAGTGGTATAAAGCGAAGGATTCGGGAACTGAGAAACGGTCTCCGGCAATGACCCCGTAGGAGTAATAGCCGTTCACTAACGCCCACACTGTCTCCCAAGGGCTTCTGCCCAACATTGCTCGGAAAGAAGTGATGAAAATTTCCGGGCTTTGGAGCATAAAAGGCGTGGCGATAAAGCTTACTACGATGAGGAAAACAGCTAAGCAAATGGCAAACCCTTTCCCTTTCAATACTTTAAGCCCAAGTGGTAAGAGCAAGGCCGGGATAATTTTGAACATAAATCCTACCCCCAAGCTTGCCCCTGAAGCGATAGCTGATAGGAGCCTTCTACCTGGGGGTAATTCAATCCACAACCAAAGGCTTAGGAGCATGAAAAACAAAGGGATGTTATCAAGCCAACCCATCGCTGTGTAAAAAGGTGCAAAGAGGCCAAGGTAAATCCAGCCAACGAAGCGGCCTCTCTCCCACCCCCACAATCTGCAGCCTATCAGGTAGAGGAGAACGAGGTTGCCTACATCAAAAGTGAGCACGGTAAGACCCATCAAAGCATTGAACCATAAGGGGGAATCATGCCAAGGGGGCAGCAACAAGCTCACTCGGTAGAGCGCTATTACCATCCACGGTAGGAGAGGAGGATATTCCATCCAGAAATCAAGATAGGGGTAAAGACCATATCGGCTCCAGCGGGCAAAAGTCAGAAAGCTGACGTTGAAATCGGAGAAATCGGTAATAAAACCTCCTACACGGAAGAGGAAAAGGGCGAAGAAACGCAGGCTTATAAAAAGGACTGCTAAAATTGCTAAGTCCTGCCATCGTTTGGACAAATTACACCCCTCCGCATTAATGGCTTAGGCTCAATTATAACAATTCATTTTGCGTTTGAAAAGGGCGGTTTCCTGAAAGCTGCAGAAAAGCTGTGCAACTTCCTTCCAAGGTTGCGCTCTGGTGAGATGTTAGTCCATAAAACCAAGGTGTGCTATAATTCTCTTGAAAGGAGAAGGCTAAATGCCTAAA
>CAYOIS010000177.1:0-4163 GCA_964404055.1 uncultured Anaerolineae bacterium
GACACCCCAACCCCTGCCTTCAATTTGCCTTTTCCGCCCTTTTGAAGTATAATTTTTAAAAAAGCCAAAGGCGATGATGGAGACGAGTAGGCAGGAAGTACCGCTCAGAGAGCCTGGGGAAGGTGGGAGCCAGGTGCGGGAGGCCTGCTGAAAATCCCTCCGGAGCCGCCAGCCGAAAGCCAGGGTAAACCCCTGGTCAGTAGACCTGGCCGGAATCGCCGCCCGTTATAAGCGGCGGGGGTATGAAAGTACCCCTTAAGAGCGGGCCATTCCTGGCCAATAAGGGTGGTACCGCGGGAGTAAAAGGCTCCCGTCCCTTAAGACGGGAGCCTTTCTTTTTAAGAGTAGCCATGGTTTTCAAAATTGAACCGGACTGGGAAGGCGAAGCACACTACACCATAACCTTTGACGGGGGAAGCGAGGGAAACCCCGGCCCCGCCTACGGAAGCTTTGCCATCGTCACTAAGGACGGACGAAAAAGGATTTACCGCCTATCTTTCGGAGAAATGACCGCCAACGAGGCCGAATACAGAACCCTCGCTTCTGCCTTGGCTGAACTTATAAGCATCTTGGATAAACACGGCCGCTCCCCACAAGATTTTACCGTAGAAGTTAGGGGCGACAGCGCCTTGGTCATAAACCAGGTCCTTGGCCTGTGGAAAACCAATGAGCTCCACCTCAGAAAGCTTAGAGATGAAGTGCGCGGCCTTCTGAGCCGCTTCAAAGCTTGGAGGCTGGTCAGAACCCCGAGGGAGCAAGTAAAAAAAGAACTGGGTCATTAAAAGGAGGTGGACATGGTGTTCAAAGAAGTGTCGCCTAAAGTCAATTTCCCCCAAATGGAAGAGGAGGTCCTGCGCTTCTGGAAAGAACACCAAATCTTTGAAAAGAGCCTGGAGAAGCGCAAGGATGCCCCTCGCTATGTCTTCTACGAGGGCCCTCCCACTGCCAATGGCCTACCCGGCGTCCACCACGTCTTAGCCCGAGTGTTCAAGGACTTATTCCCTCGCTACAAAACGATGAAGGGATACTACTGCCTGAGGAAAGGCGGGTGGGACACCCACGGCCTTCCGGTGGAGCTGGAAATTGAGAAAGAGCTTGGCTTCACCACAAAAAGCCAAATAGAAGAATTCGGAATCGCTGAGTTCAACCGCCTTTGCAAAGAGAGCGTATTCCGCTACGTGAAAGAGTGGGAAGAGCTAACCGACCGCATCGGCTTCTGGATTGACATGAAAAATGCCTACATAACCCTGAGCAACGAATTCATAGAATCGGTCTGGTGGATACTTAAGCAGCTTTGGAACAAAGGCCTTATCTACAAAGGATACAAATCCGTCCCCTATTGCCCCCGCTGTGGGACACCTCTATCGGACCACGAAGTAGCCCTGGGCTACAAGGAAGTGGAAGACCCCTCAATCTACGTGCTCTTCCCACTTAAGGATGAAGCCGAAGCCTACTTCCTGGCCTGGACCACAACCCCCTGGACTCTGCCAGGGAACGCTGCCTTGGCCATTCATCCTGAAGTGGAATACGTGATGGTGGAGCAAACCAGGGAAGGGAAAGCCCAACGCTACATCTTAGCCAAGCCCCTCCTGGAGAAAACAATACAAGGGGAGTACCGCATAGTCCACTCCTTCCAAGCCCAAGAACTCGCTGGAAAACGCTACATCCCCCTCTACTCCTTCCTCCCCTTGGACAAAGATGCCCATTACGTAATCCTGGCCGATTTCGTCAACACCGAGGAAGGGACAGGCATAGTCCACATCGCACCGGCCTTTGGTGCTGAGGACTTAGAGGTAGGCCAGAAGTATGGCTTGCCTATAATCCAAACCGTTGACCCCGATGGTCGGATGGTAGAAGCGGTCACTCCATGGAAGGGGATGTTCGTCAAGGAAGCGGATCCCCTGATAATCAAGGATTTGGAAGAGCGAGGGCTACTATACCGCCAAGAGCTTTACCTCCACACCTATCCGTTCTGCTGGCGGTGCGGGACCCCGCTCCTCTACTACGCTCACCCAACTTGGTTCATCCAAACCACCCGTTACCGTGACCTTATGGTTGCCTTGAACAAGAAGATAAACTGGGTGCCTGAGCACATAAGGGATGGCCGGTTCGGAAACTGGCTTGAGAACAACATTGACTGGGCTCTGAGCCGGAACCGCTACTGGGGAACACCGCTCCCAATCTGGATATGTGAGAAATGCGAGGACCTGACTTTCATTGGGAGCTATGCGGAACTCAAGGAGAAGGTGGAAAGCTCCGGCTATTCCTGGCCCGAACCATGGGACCCCCATAGGCCCTACGTTGACCAAATTGTCTTCCGGTGCGAGAAATGCGGGGGCTTGAAGCGCCGCGTTCCCGAAGTAATTGACTGCTGGTTTGACTCGGGAGCTATGCCTGTAGCCCAGTGGCATTATCCTTTTGAAAACCAAGAAATCTTTGAGGACCAATTCCCAGCCGATTACATATGCGAAGCTGTAGACCAGACCAGGGGATGGTTCTACAGCCTACACGCCATCTCCACCATGCTCTTTGAGAACCTCTGCTACAAGAATGTCATCTGCCTCGGCTTAATCCTGGACGAGAAAGGGGAGAAGATGTCCAAATCCAAAGGCAACGTGGTTGACCCCTGGTCAGTCATAAACGTCTACGGGGCTGATGCCGTCCGCTGGTACCTCTTCACCGCTGCCCCACCGGGCCAAGAGCGACGCTTCTCCCATGCCCTCGTTGGCGAGGTGCTGAGCAAATTCCTCCTCACATTGTGGAACTCCTATGCCTTCTTCGTAACCTACGCCAACATAGACGGCTTCAACCCGCAAGAAAGCTTCGTCCCTCCGGCCGAGAGGGCATTTTTGGACCGCTGGATTTTGTCCGAGCTAAACCTTTTGGTCAAGAACACCAATGAAGCCATGGACCGCTACGATGTGCCAGGGGCAGCAAGGCCAATAGAAGAATTCGTGGACAACCTCTCCAACTGGTACATAAGGCGAAGCCGCCGCCGCTTCTGGAAGAGCGAAGCCGACCAGGACAAGCTTTCGGCCTACCATACCCTTTACGAAACCTTGGTAACCTTAGCCAAGCTCCTTGCGCCTTTCACCCCCTTCATTGCCGATGAAATCTACCGCAATTTGGTCCTAAGCGTTGACCCCTCAGCCCCCGAGAGCGTCCACCTCTGCGATTACCCTGTGGCCGATGAGAGCCTTATAGACCATGAACTCATGGCCGATACTCGCTTGGCGATGCGGCTGGCGAGCTTGGGCCTTGCCGCCCGCAACAAAGCACGCATAAAAGTCCGTCAGCCTCTGGAAAAAGCCCTGGTGAAAGTTCGCTCGGAAGAGGAGAAAGCCCGGGTCCTGCGGATAGCCGACCAGCTCCAGGACGAGCTCAACGTTAAAGAAATTGAGCTCATTGATGATGAAAGCCTGGTCGTCTCCTACCGGCTGGACACAGTCCCAGAAATCTTGGGGAAGAAACTTGGCAGCCTCTATCCCAAGGTTAGGGAACGCTTACAAACCACAACCGACCCGAGCTTAGCACGCAGGCTTCTTGCTGGGTTACCGGTGGAGGTAGAGCTGCCGGAAGGGCCAGTTTCCCTGTCTCCTGAGGAGGTCACCGTAGAATTGGTAGATAAAGAAGGGTATGCCTCAGCATTTGAAGCCGGCTACTTAGTAGCGGTCACCACCACGATTACCCCCGAACTCCGTCGGGAAGGATTGGCCAGGGAGCTGGTCAGGCGCATCCAGAACATGCGTAAAGAAGCCGATTTCCGCATTGAGGACCGCATCCGCACTTCCTACCAAGCGGGGCCGGAGCTGAGGGAAGTCTTCACCCTCTTCGCCGATTACATCCAGAGGGAAACCCTCTCCTTGGAGCTCAAAGAGGGGGCTCCGGAAGAGGGGGCATACACCTCAACCTTTGAGCTGGAAGTGGACAGGGGCCGTAAGGAGAAAGTGACCATAGGGATAAAGCAAATACGCTAACAATCCACAGTGCTCCGAGAGGAGGGCGGGGGCCACCAACCTCGCCCTCTTTTTGTTCCTACAAAAAAGGAGGGCCGACTTCAGTTGTGTAATTTATGTCACAGCCAAATTGGCTATTTTAGAAAACGCCATAAATAATCCTCCTTTTAGCCTTGGCCTACGCGACCTGGCCCGGAACCAAGGGGG
>CAYOIS010000178.1:0-4152 GCA_964404055.1 uncultured Anaerolineae bacterium
GCTAATCCCAGTGGAAAACCCGCAGCTCGCTGAAGGGGCTTAGGGGAATTATCCCACCCTGCTCCGTCTTGTATATTACCTGAACTTGCCACTCATAGGTGCGATCGGGTTGGTCTGCTGCGCCGTGGAGGCTGCGGGGGACTACGTAGCCGGGTTTATCTACCAGAATCGGGACTTCTACAACGCTGCCGCTCTGGCGATACCTTATTACAAGCCTGTAAATATGCCCCGCAGGAAGTTCAGCTGGGGGCTTCCACTTGAGTTCCACTACGGTATCTCCACCGTGGAACCATTCACCATCCGGTGGGAAAACTGGCTCCGGAGCTGAGTAGGCAAAAGGTACGGTAGGGGTCGGAGTGGGCATCGGTATTGGAGTTGGCGTAGGGGTTTGGGTCGGAGTTGGGCTTAGAGTAGGTGAAGGGGACAAGGTCGGCGTTGGGGAAGGGGTAAAAGTTGGGGTTGGGGAGGGTGTTGCAGTGGGAGTGGGTACAGGGGTAGGTGTAAAGGTGGGGGTAGCTGTTGGTGTGGGGGTCGGCCGGGAGAACCTTGAGGCAAGGGATTGGAAATCACTGCGGATGGCTTTGGATATGGCCGGTGGAAAGGCTAAGTAGAGGATTAAGCCCAGCAAGAGCCCCAAAACGATGCTTAAGGCTATCATCCCCCAGCGAGTCCCAGTTGCCCATACTTCTGCTCCGCAGTTTGGGCATATGTGTAAAGCACCGCTTATGAACTGGTGGCAAGAAGGGCATCGGACATAATCTGCTTCAGGGCTGCGCGGTGCTCCACAGCGGGGGCACACAGATACGCCTTTCGGCAAGCGGGCTCCGCATCTCCTGCACCGCATCTCTTCGCCCCTCAGAAAATGTTCCAGTCCACGCTTTGGATTGGGGCGATGATGTCAAAGAAGGTGATGATAAGCATCAAAGCTAAGAGGAAAGCTATGCCCACCATGTGGACCCAGGCTTCGCGGCGAGGGTCAATCCTCCGCTTCTTTATAGCCTCAAAAACCACAAATAAAAGCCTCCCTCCATCCAAGCCCGGGATGGGGAGCAAATTGCTAACGGCTAAAGCTACGTTCAAGAGGGCAACAAGGGATAAGAAGGGATACCACCAGCCCATTACGGAGCTCTGTTCGGCCACTTCGCTCATCATCTGGACAGCCCCAACTGGCCCTACAGGCCTCAGAGCTGAAGCCGGAAGGAGGCCAGCAATCACTTGGACCGGCACCGTTAAGATGAGGATAAAGGCATAGATAAGGCGTATAGTTCCTAAGAAGAGGGCTTCTGGAAGGGAAGCATGCCTCTTTACATAAGCCATGCCTATTTTAACTCCCATCGGCCCTTCGCCGGGAGGAGGGGATGGCCTTGGGGTCAGCCGGACGGTGAAAGTTTCTTCTCCCCTTTTGACCACAAGCGAAATCTCCTGGCCCAAGTGCTTATCGGTAAAGCTTGTTAGTTCCGCTGGTTCGCGGAAATTCACCCCATCAGCTGAGAGGATGATGTCTCCGGGCTTTATCCCAACGGCTTCGGCAGGGGAACCTGGGGCTACTTCAAAGACTTTGACTTGGAAAGCAGGATAAGGGTAACCGCTCATGTAAGCCCCGGTAAGGAGCAGGAAAGCCAAGACTAAGTTCATCCCAGCTCCAGCCAATAGGACTTTAGCCCTTACCTTCTTAGGCTTAGATGCAAGCCCCCCTTCTACCGAGGGGTCATCCTCGCCTGCTACTTTCACAAACCCGCCGAAGGGGATGGAGTTCAAGGAGAAAATGGTCTCACCCCAGCGGGCAAGGACTAAAAGCCTGGGTGGGAAACCTATCCCGAATTCTTCAACCTTTACCCCGTTCTTTTTAGCCAAGATGAAATGCCCGAATTCGTGAGCAATTACGGAGAGGCTGAGGAACAAAATGGCCAATGGTAGCCAGTTCATCTTATCTCCTCTGCACCGGCCTAAGGTTGCGGTAGCGCCACTTAATCTCCCACACCCTGAGGGCAGCCTCTAACTTTATGGGAAAATCCATCTTTGATTTGCCGATGCGCCTGTCTTCAAAGTAAATGGGTATTTCCAGCACTTTGAAGCCCATCCTCTCGCACAGATAAGCTAACTCTACTTGGAAGATATAGCCGTTGGAGCGTATTTGGGAGAAGTCAATTGCTTCCAGCACCTCCCGGCGGAAGCACCTGAAGCCTGAAGTAGCGTCCTTGGTTTTCATATGGAGGATAAGCGGGATGTAGACACGATTGGCCCACCAGCTCAGGAAGAGCCTGTTGAGCCCCCAAAGTTCGTCTACTTTCCCTCCAGGAATGTAACGGGAGCCTATAACCACATCATAATCCTTGATTTTCTCCAGCATGATTGGGATGTAGGAAGGGGAGTGGGAGAAATCGGCATCCATTTGGATTATGTAGCGAGCGCCGTGCTCTAAGGCGTAGCGGAAGCCTGTTATGTAGGCCGTGCCAAGGCCCATCTTGGCCGGCCTTTTAATCACATGCACTCTTCCAGGATGTCTTGCCGCTATCTCCTCGGCAATCTCTCCCGTGCCATCAGGGGAGTTATCGTCCACTACGAGGATGCTCAAGTCTGGAATACCGAGGGCGAACAGTTCCCCAATGAGCTTGGGGATGTTCTCAGCCTCATTGTACGTGGGAATTACTACCATCGTCTCCAAGGCTAACCCCCTCACGATTGAGTTCTCCAAGCCATTTTGATGGCTTCTTTGGCCGCTTTGTAAACACTTTGGTAAAGCTTGTGGCGATCCAAAGCCTGCGGGTTTATGGTGACGAGGGCAATGATGAGGTCAGTATCTACGGCTTCAGGCGGGATTATTTTTTCCTCTAAGGAATCGGCTATGGCCCTGGCTATGGCTGCTTGCGTAGGCCCATAGACCATGTTGGCTTGGCGGAGGTTGCGCAATTCCACAGTAGGCACTATGAGCGTGGGAGGGCGGACAGTAAGGTTAGGCTCAAGGATGGCAGTGAGGGCTTCGCGAAAAGGCAAGGGATAGGTAAGCTGGTAAGCGTAGGCTTCGCCCATGATTCCATGGCGATTGCCGGCTATAAGTTCAACCTTGGCTTTGTCCAACTTATCCCCTGCTTCTCCTACTCCCAGGCGCAGCCCTTCTCGCTTGATATCCTCAGGCCCGATGCCGATTTCTTTGAAGCGTTCTTCAAGGGGTACAGAGCTTGTGTGGAACGTGACCTCTTCCGGCATTATTTTGCCTAACTTTTCCAATTCAAGCCGGATTTCAGCCCTATCCTCGTGAACGAGGGCTCCCCCTACGCCTTTTAAGGGAGAGCGGGGGTTACCCACTTCAATCCCCATCATGTTCAGGGCCGCTTTCACTGCCACTGCTCCCCCGTAGCGGGTGAAGATTCGGCTGAGCTTTTGCACCCGGAACTGTAGTTCCCTGGCTTTGGCCAAGTCCCCTTCCTGCACTGCTTTGTAAATTTCCTGCCAAACCTCGGGGTAAACGTTGGCCGAAGCCAAAATCATGCCCGAGGCCCCAGCCGCTAACGCTCCTACCACTATTTCATCGTGCCCAACCAAAACTTGGATGCGGTCCCCGCAATATTCCAGAATCTCCATCATGTAAGCAAGGTTTCCAGAAGAGTCCTTCATCGCCACAATGTTGGGTATATCGGCGAGGTCTTCCACTACCCGGCGTGGCAGGTAATGGTCGGTAGTCTGGGGGATGTTGTAGAGGATTATGGGGATGTCCACAGCCTTAGCGATTTCGTAAAAATGCTTGAATATGCCCTTTTCGGATGGTCGGATGAAGTAAGGGGTGACTACTAAGCACGCATCGGCACCGGCTTTTTGGGCTTCTTTGGCCAGGATAATAGCTTCTTGGGTTGAGGCTGCTCCAGTCCCGGCGATAACTGGCTTCTGCCCTTTTACTTCGTCTATGACGATTTCTAGGACCCTTCTCCTCTCCTTGTGGGTCATGTAAACAAACTCACCCGTTGTCCCTACAGGCACAAAGCCATCAACGTTGGGCAATAGGTAGCGGACCAATTTCCGCAGTGCTTCCTCGTTAATTTTTTCCTCTTTGTCAAAGGGTGTAACCAAAGCTGGGAAAACCCCTTTCAGCGAAAGGGTTGGCATGGATAAGACCTCCTTAAAAGGCTACCGTTTGGGGGGATTATAAAGCAAAAC
>CAYOIS010000179.1:0-4114 GCA_964404055.1 uncultured Anaerolineae bacterium
TGGTATATGGGATAGGCCTTCCCATTTCGTCCCAGCCCCTTAAGCGGTAGTATTCCTCAAGCATGGATTCAAGCTCCGGCAGTACTCCTGCAGCCCCGCCGGAGGGCCTTGCTTCTTTCAGCAGGCGTGGGGGCAGGGTGTCCGAGGCGCGGGTGATCCCCATTTCCACGTTTAAGGCCCTTTTCAGGTTGAATAAGCGTTCCCCTATGGCCATAAGCTCTTCCCCTGTGGTTTCCCATCCCAAGGCTAAATTGAGCCATCGGGCTAAGAGGCTGGGCGGGAGGTTCCCCCGGCCAGCAAATTTGCATAGCCCCAGAGCATTATAAAGGGTCATGTAGTTTTGAAAATCAATCACCATCTTTGCCTTGCCCTTGGATGAGTGGGGGTGGTAATCTTCAGGGATGTAAAGTTCGTCAATCTTTACCCCATAGCCAACCCAGTAGGTGAGGGATTCTAAGTGGCAAGCCCCGCGGTTGGCCGTAGCGTAGTTCAAGGCCATCCCGGTGAAAGCCCTGGGGTCGTGATAGGGTACTTCCATGCCTTTAACGTGAACGGCAAATTCCTGCGCTTGAGGACCTAAAGCCTCGGCTGCTCGCTTAACCCCTTGGGCTAAAAGTTCTCCCAAGCCCCGCTTGTAGGCTATGTCTTCAATCAGGCTTAGGACTCCTTCCGGCTCGCCCCATTGGAGGGTGTATCCCCCTGTGTCCTTTTCGCTCAAAAGCCCTCTCTCAAAAGCCTCTATGGCAAAGGCAATGGTTGCAGAGGTTGAAATGGTATCAAGCCCTAAGCGGTTACAGAGGTCATTGGCTTCGGCTATGGCTTCAAGATTGTCTATGAGGCACATCCCTCCGAAGCCAGCCACGGTCTCGTATTCCGGCCCCGATACCACCACTTCTTCAGCACCCCTCTTCAGCTTAACGTCTTTCCCGCATCCTATGGGACAAGCGAAGCAACGGTAATCCCTTACGAAGATTGTTTCCCGGATGCGTTGGCCAGAGATTTTCTCGGCTCCTTCGGGCCAACTTCCCTCCCGCCAGTTCTTGAGCGGGAAGTCGCCGAAGGCTTCGGCTCTGGGGACTCCTCCTGCTGTCCCCCACAGGCCAAGGGCTACAGTGTTTTCCTTTATCCTGGCGTTAGCCCTCCGCACTTCTTCTTTGAGGCTTTGCTCGTCGTAATAGCGGAGGCGTATATTCCCGTAGGCTGCTATGGCTTTCAGGTTCTTGGAGCCCATGACTGCTCCCATTCCCCCTCGCCCGGCTGCCCTCCCATCAAGGCCTCCTATCATCACCGAGGCGGTGAAGACCAAGTTCTCTCCGGCTGGGCCTATTGCTGCTACTTGTGCTTTGGGGTGGGTCTCAGCCCTCACGGCTTCTACAGTCCGGTAGACATCAAGCCCCCAGAGGTGTGAGGCATCTCGGAGCTCAGCTTGGCCTTCGTTTATCCAAAGGTAGAGGGGTTTATCGGCTTTCCCGGTGACGATTAAGCCATCGTAGCCGGCAAAACGAAGCATCGGCCCGAAGTATCCTCCAACCGTGGCTTCACACCAGATTTCGGTCAAGGGCGAGCGGGCACAGAAGCTTGTTCGGGAAGCAGTGGGGATGAAGGAGCCGGTGAGTAGTCCGGCCAGGATGTATAGGGGGCTTTCGGGGGAAAGGGGAGGCTTACGGTAAGCCTCATCCCTGCGGAAAAGCTCGGCTGCAAGCCCGCTTCCCATCAAGAATTCTCTAACATCTTTTTCTTCCAGGCGGATTTCCCGCACAGAGCGGTTTTCAAGGTCTACATGGAGCAATCGGCCATGGTAAACGTACGGCATAGCGCACCTCCGTCATAGTAAAATGGCTTTGGCAAATATTTCGGCAAAATTGGGCACGGCGGCAAGTTCAATGTACTCAACATGTTGGGCCAGGTTTTCGGCCTTGGCCCTCATTTTGGTGGATATAAGCATAGCCTTTGCCCCCGCGCCGGCCGCATTCCCTACCTGGCGGAATCTTTCCAGAGGGAGCTTGGGAAGCATTCCGATTTCCAAGGCGCTCTCAGGCCTCAAGTACGTTCCGAAAGCCCCGGCCAAGACTACTTCTTGGAGTTCGCTTGGCGAAAGGCTTCTTTCTCTAAGCAGAACCTCAATTCCGGCCCGGATGGCCCCTTTGGCCAATTGGATTTCTCTCACATCTTTCTGGGTAAAGACTATTGGAGGCAGGCCTTCCCCTCTTTCCGCTATCACGAAGTAGAGTTGCCCATTTGCCTTGCGCACCCTTTGGTGGGAACCCATCCGCCCGCTGGAATCAATCACCCCTGCTTTCCGAAGCTGCGCGACTACGTCCAGAATTCCGCTACCACACAGGCCTATCGGCGGCAATCCTCCTATTGTCTGGAACTTTACTTCATCGTCCTCAAGGCAGAAGCTTTCAATCGCTCCTGGGGAAGCTCGCATTCCGTGCGTGATGTGGGCTCCCTCAAAAGCCGGGCCAGAGGCACAGGAGAGGCTTGTTAGAGGCAACTTGTCAGGTCGCCCCGACCTCTCCCGGTGAACCAAACATATTTCGGTGTTAGTGCCTATGTCCAGTAGGAGAGCAGGCCCCTCTATTTCATCAAAGCCAGCGGCCAAAAGGGCAGCTACATGGTCGCTCCCAACGTATCCAGCGATAATTGGAGGCATGTAAAGCACGGCTCCAGGGGCCATCCTAAGCCCGAGTTCCCTCGCCTTCACCTCCAAAGGCTCTTGGACAGCAGGGACGTACGGGGCATATCCAAGCTGGCTGACGGGAAGACCCAAGAATAGGTGATGCATGGCAGTGTTGCCGACTACTACCGCTTCTACTATGTGGGAGGGGTGAGCGTTAACTTCGGCACACATTTCCTCCGTAGCTTTGTTTATGGCTTCCACAACGACCTTTTGCAGCTCTGCTGCTCCGCCTGGCTTTTGGATGGCGTAGGTTATCCTTGAGATTACGTCTTCTCCATACGGGATTTGAGGGTTAATAAGGCCTCTATTGGCCAAAGTTCGGCCACTTTCAAGGTCTAAAAGGAAAGCAGCAATCTTGGTGGTCCCTAAGTCAACCGCCAAGCCCAAAGGAGCAGCTTCCGGAGGCAATAGGGCAATTATTTCCCCTTTGCGGACGACTGTCTTCAATCGCCAGTCCCCGCTTCTGAGCCTTTCAGGTAGTTCTCGGAGCACGGCAAAATCTATGGAGGCTTCTACGCCGTGGAAGATTTTGAGGCTTTGGATGACTCTTTCAGCATCGGAGCGGAGGTCGTCAAGGGTAGGGGGAGTTAGGGCTAAGTTGAAGGTGGCGATAGCTGGTTCGGGTTTGGCGGGGATTTCCTGCCCTTCAAGCTGAAGGCGTTGGGTAATAGAGAGAGATTCTGGCGGGATGTAGATTCGGCAATCGGATAGAGGTTTGGCCTGGCAGGCCAAGCGGTATCCTTTGGCAATCTGCTCTGCGGAGAGGAATCGGTGGTCGGTAAGGGTTGGTGGAGATACTTCTCCTTGGGCGACCTTAACAATGCACCGGCCGCATTTTCCTTGGCCTCCGCAAGGAGCTAAGAGGGCGATGCCCAAGGCGCGGGCGTTTTCCAGGAGTGTGGTCCCTTCAGGGAATTCCCCCTTTCGCCCAATGGGCTCAAAGTCTATTTTTAAGCTCAACTTTCGCTCCCGGAGGTTGCTTTGGATTTGAGGTACCTAAGGAGCATTTCCAAGGCTGCTTCAGTTGAAAGGCGCTTGTTCTGGATGCGGTGGCCTTGCCATTGGAATTGGCGGCATTCCTCGTGGTCTGGGGCAGAGAGAGCCACGTAGACAAGCCCCACAGGCTTCGTGGGAGTAGCTCCTCCTGGGCCTGCTATCCCCGTTATCCCTATGCCGATATCTGTTCCTAGGAGTTCTCGCACGCCTCTGGCCATTTGGATGGCTGTTTCGCGGCTTACAGCTCCGTGGGTTTTGAGGGTTTCTTCACTTACCTTGAGGAGGGCATTTTTTACTTGGTTGGAGTAAGCCACAACGCCGCCTATGAAGTAGTTTGAGCTTCCGGGGATGTTGGTTATGCGGTGGGCAAGTAGGCCTCCAGTGCATGATTCAGCCACGGCCAGAGTAAGGCCGAGCTTTTTTAAGAGTTCGCCT
>CAYOIS010000180.1:0-4098 GCA_964404055.1 uncultured Anaerolineae bacterium
GTTTGGCTTTTTGCCCATCCGAAGCTATAATCCATCAAAAAGGCTGAGGAGGTGCAAGTTATGAAGGTTACCTTGGTCTATGCCGGGATATCCGGCCTTGGCTTTAATTCTTTGGGCAAAGGCATGGACGCCGGGTGGGTAAGCCATGGCTTGGCTCATTTATCATCGGCGGCTAAGGCCCAAGGCTTTGATGTTGACCTCATAGACCTGCGAGCCCTTTCAGGCTGGGAAGAATTCCGTGAAGAGGTGAAGAAGCGCGAGCCAAGGGTTGTAGGGCTTACCATGATGAGTGTGGATTACAACCCAGTGATGCGCTGCGTGGACATAATCAAAGAAGAGGTGGACCGCAAAATAATCACCGTTGTAGGAGGGCCGCATCCTACCCTTGCCCTGGACGAGGTCCTAAAGAACCCGAACATTGATTACGTGGTCATCCGGGAAGGCGAGATTACTTTCCCTAAGTTGCTTAGGGCGATAGAGGAAGGCAATCCCCCCAAGGATAGGGTATTGGTGGGAGAGCCCCCGGACTTGGATGCTATCCCTTTCCCTGACCGGGACCTCTTCTTGAACGAATGGCGTAAGTACGGCTACAACCTTGATTCCCCCGAGGTGCCATTCGTAGAGGAACTCCCCCCTCCCTTCCTCACAATCATTGCTGGACGTGGGTGCATGTACAACTGCAGCTTCTGCCAACCGGCCGAGCGCAAAATATTCGGGCGGAAGGTGCGGCGCCGCAGCCCCCAAAATGTCATCGCTGAACTTAAAATCCTGAGGGAAAAATACAGATTCGCCAGCTTCATGTTCCACGATGATTGCTTGACTGAGGACCGGGAGTGGGTGACCGAATTCTGTCGCTTATACAAGGCCGAAGGCTTCACCCAGCCCTTCTTCTGCCAATCCCGAGCCGATATCATTGTCCGCCATGAGGATATGGTGAAGATGATGGTGGAAGCCGGCTGCCGCGGGATGTTCATAGGCTTTGAATCAGGGAGCGACCGAGTGCTCAGGTTCCTCCGGAAAGGGACTACCAGGGAGATAAACCTCAAAGCGGCCAAAATCTGCAAGAAATACGGCATCTCAATCTGGGCAAACTACATGCTTGGCATCCCTACTGAGACCAAAGAGGAAGTAATGGAGACAATCTCCATGCTCAAGGAGATTGACCCCGACTACTACAGCCCGGCTTTCTACACCCCTCACCCCGGAAGCGACCTCTACGATTACTGCATAGAGCATGGCCTTTCCCTCATCACCAGCCACGACCAGTACCGCCGCAATCCGACCGAGATGAAGATTAAGGGTCTGGATTACGATTTCTTGAAGTGGGCCCTTGAGGAATCCCAACGCCGCAAGCCGTGGAACGCCTTCAAACGCAGGGTCCGGAAGCTCTGGAAGCGCTATGCCAACCCGAGGAAAGCAGTTCGCAAAGCTATGAAACTGGCTAAGAAAATCTTAGGAGCACAGGCATGATGACAAAAGTCTACCTCATAAGGCACGGGAGAACCGCTTGGAACAAGGATGTACGCTTCAGGGGGCAAGCAGACTTGCCATTGGATGAGGTAGGGGAAGCCCAGGCCGAGGCTATAGCTTCAAGGCTCAAGTCTCG
Organism: uncultured Anaerolineae bacterium; assembly: GCA_964404055.1. Lineage (GTDB taxonomy): Bacteria > Chloroflexota > Anaerolineae > SpSt-600 > SpSt-600 > SpSt-600. Next base: position 1,607 of record CAYOIS010000180.1, read on the forward strand.
GCCGATAAGGGCTGTTTACTCAAGCCCTTTGACCAGAGCCATAAAGACAGCTGAACCCTTGGCCAAAGCTCTCGGCTTAGAGGTCATCGTTGAAGAAGGCTTCAATGACATAAACTATGGCCATTGGCAGGGCCTTTCCCCATCCGAAGTAGCTGCGCTTTACCCCGACCTTTACAAGATGTGGCTGGAAGCCCCTCACCTTGTGCGGGTCCCTGGAGGCGAGGGCCTGGATGATGTAAGGGCCAGGGCTGAAAAGGCCCTGATGAAGATTGTAGCGCAGCATCCTGGGGAAGAAATAGCCATAGTAGGACATCAAGTGGTAAACAAAGTGCTGTTGTGCGCAGTTTTAGGGCTGGGGAACGAATGGTTCTGGAAGATAGAGCAAGATAATGGCTGTATCAACATCTTCGGCTATGACCAGCGAGGCTTCACCCTCTTCCTGCTCAACGATACTTGCCACTTGAATCAGGGAGAACGCACCTGGTAAGAGCTTACGGCCTGGCCTTCACGGTTGTAAAGGGTTAAAGTTTTGACTTGATGGAGGATGGGTTTATCCAAGCCCCAGTATAGTTCGGCCGGGGTATTTTTGCCTGGCCCGGTGTACAGGGTTACTACGCCCTGAGGCCAGAGGAGGAAATCGGGGAAGACGTAGCTAAGGTTATCAGCGGAAAGGCGCCACCCAGCCAAGTTCTTGACCTTTTCGGCCACGCTTCGGATGATAATGGCCTCTTTCCCCTCCTCACCCGGACTTACTACCGCCTCAATGTATACCCCCTCTTTGCTTACAACTGGCGAAGGGACAGGGGTTGGAGTAGGCAAGGGGGTGGCAATAGGGGTAAAGGCAGGGGTTGGAGGTTGGAAGGGCAGGGTGAAGGTTGGAGTTGGCTGGGGAAGCTCTCCCCCCGGTATGATAAGCTCTTGGCCAGGGTAAATCAGGTCGGGGTTAGAGATGGCATTTATCCGCATGATGTCTTCCAAAGAGACCCCGAACTTTTCGGCGATGGCGGAAAGGGTATCTCCTTCTTTAACGATGTAGGTAACAAGGCGAGTGGCCTGGGGCTGCGGGGAAGCAGCTGGTGTCGGCAAAGAATGCATGGTGGGGGTAGGAACTGCTTGGACATAAACTGGCCTTCTCCCCAAAGTAAGCACCACTACAAGGCTTATGAGCAGGGAAAGGAAGGCGTTCACGCATATTATGAAAATAGCCTGTCTGCGGGTCATTCCTCCCTCCTTGGAGAAGATTATATCCCAAAAGCGGCCGCAGAAGCAATTCGGGCGAGCATTTGGGGTGTGTCCCAGAATCGTAGGGGACGCTTTCTATTTTCCCACCCTCGTTAGCTGAAGGCCACGGAGGGGTTTGCCAATGTCTTGTGCCCCACTCGTAGCGCGTTTACCCCCCTCGCAGGGGAGCACATCCTCCAAACCCCCTGCCAAGGGGCAAAGCCCCCTGGACTCCCCTTTTAACCCCCTTGCACAAGGTGTTGGAGAACTTCCGCGAAAGGCAGGGAGCAGCTAAAAAGATGATTGCCCAACATTGCTAATTGTAGTAAAATATCCTTGAGCAGTTGGTATCCGTTTCCGCCGGAAGTCACGCCTGCAGAGAAGAGGGGTTGCAAGTTAGCTTTGGCCACCCAGTGCCCCTCGGCGAAGCAGGTCCGGGGAACGGTTCGTAGCTTTAGGGCATTTCTCAAAAGGGAGGTGAAGCACTGCGCTGGTTGCCTTCTCAAAGCCAATTGCCTCTATACCTACTTTGCCACCTTGATTAGTTCAGCACACGCTGGGGCAGCCAACACGCACTGGACAGCGTGTTACGGCATTACGAAGCTAAAGGAGGAATTAAGATGAAAGCTAACGATATCATTGAATTGCTGGAAGCGGAATGGCCGGGCATCCGCGAGAACCTCAGGGAACAATGGCACGACTTTGTAGCCGCCTATCGTGACATAGTTGCTGCACTGCCCGAGGAGCCAAGCCGCGACGACATAGAGCGCACTGCCGATGCGGTCTGTCAACTTATGGGACGCTATGACTACACGCGAGGGCTGCTGCGTGGGTGGCTGGGGTCTCTCACCGAGCGCCTGCTGAGCAGCGCTGAGGAGAGCCTCAGCGAGCAGGAGAAAGTGAATCAGCTCCGCAACCGCCTCCACCAGTTAGCCAAAGAGTTTACAGAGGGCAAGCCGAAGGAGAAGTCGCAAGAGAGCAAAGCATGCGAAGGGAGTGAGAGGGATGCCTGAGCAAATCATCCGCGACCCCACACTCTACCAGTGGCTCTTTTTCCTCCGTTGGCACAGCCGTGACAGCAACGAGCAGCGCAGCGAGCACGCACGTGCTTTTCAGGCGGTGCTTCAGGCGGCACAGGAGTGGGTGGGAGGGGAGTCCAAACTGCCTACTTTGCCTCCTTTGGCTCCTTTCTCGTCCCAGGTCAGCGAACGCCTGGTGACCCAGCCCTGGCGCGAACGGGACGGGACACTGCGCGAACTTGAGGCACGCAC
>CAYOIS010000181.1:0-4067 GCA_964404055.1 uncultured Anaerolineae bacterium
TTCTGCAGCGATGGCTTTGGCTCATCATCCTTTGTACAATTATCGCCGCTATCTCCGCTTATGTGGTGAGTGCTAAGCTTATGCACCCAATCTACAGAGCTGAGACGGTCCTTATGGTTCAACCCAGTGGAGGAAGCTCCGGAACCATTCAGTATCAAGATATTCTGTTAGGGGAGCGCATTGCTAAGACTTATGCCGAAATTATAAAGTCCAAGGCTCTCTTAGAAAAATTGTTGACTAAGCTTGGTTACCCGCCAGAGCTTGAAAAGTTGCCCTTTAGCGTATCAGTTCAGGTTGTGAGGGATACACAACTCATAAAGATCGGGGTTGAAAGTGAAGACCCGGAGCTGGCGGCAAATGCTGCCAATAGCCTTGCTCAAATCTTCATAGAAGATCGGGCTGAGAAGCAAGCTGAGCGTTTCAGTAACCTTAGGGCCAGCATTGAGGCCCAGATCGCTCAACTGGAAGAAGAGATGCGTAAAATTGCGGAGCGGAAAAATGCCTCCTACAACCAAGATTTAGTAAGGACCCTTGACCAGCAGCTCATAAGCTTGCAGGACATGCGCACCCGCCTTCTGGCCCAACTATATGAGCTCCGCCTTACCGAAGCTCGCTATGCTGACGTCATAACCCAAGTGGAGAAAGCAGAGGTGCCCGAAAGGCCCGTTAAGCCTCGTAAGCTTCTGAACACAGTTATGGCTGGGATTCTCGGCGCGATGGTGGCCATAATGGCAGCTTTCGCCGCCGAATACCTGGATACCACCATCAAAAGGCCAGAGCAGATTGAAGAAACGGTAGGCCTACCAGTCTTAGGAAGTATCTTTGAATTTGAGCCCAATCCTGACGAAGATAAGAATCCATCCATCGCTATGGAACATCCTCGGTCCCCTGCTGCTGAATCCTTCAGAGTGCTCAGGAGCAACCTGGAGTTTATAAGTGTAGATAACCCGGTGCGGGTTTTAGGCATAACAAGCTCAAGCCCCGAAGAAGGTAAAACCTTCGTAGCACTTAACCTTGCACTGGCAATTGCCCAAGGTGGCAAAAGGGTAATACTGGTGGACTCTGACCTCCGGCGCCCGCAAGTTCACAAAATCCTTGGATTCCCCCAAAGCCCAGGGCTGAGCGAAGCTTTAATTGATAAAGCTTACCTGAAGGGCTTCGGGAATAAAAACTTTATGGTTCTAACTTCCGGCCGCTCTGCTCCAAACCCTGCAGACTTGCTGGCTTCCCAGCAGATGGGTAAACTCATTGCAAAATTGAAAGAGATGGCCGATTTAGTTATTTTAGATACCCCACCAATCTTGAGCTGTGCTGATGCCGTTTCTCTGGGGAAATGGGTTGATGGCTTCTTGATAGTTGCCAAATGGGGGAAGACAGATCGTTCAGCTTTTGCCCAGGCTGTGAACCTGGCCCGCCAAAGTGGCCTCAAAGTCCTGGGGGCTGTGCTGAACAAAGTCAAGCCCCAATCCAGAGGCTATTATTACCACTACTACTATTACTACGATTCCTCCGAGAAGAAGCCATGGTGGAGGAGGCTCTTCCGAAGGCGTAAGAAGCGCCGGGTTAAAAAAGAAACCCCTGGGGAGTAGAGGTTTATCTGGTGGCTGCGGCAGGCATTCTGGCTGGCAAGAAGGTGAAGAAAGAGCAGCTTTGGGCTACTGCGGCGGCAAACCTTCTGGTCCTTGAGGAGCTTAAGAGGCTGGATGAGGTTTTCTCGCACCCCTTCCCTATTCCAGTGGTAGTGCTGAAAGGAGGGGCATTGGCTTTCACACTTTACCCCGATTCCTCTTTCCGCTCGGTAAGCGATTTGGACCTCTTAGTGCCCAAAGAGCTCCTCCAAGAGGCTCTGGCTCGCCTTAAGGATGCAGGGTACAACCCTTGGGCTCAAGAGATGGCCCCGGGGCTTAACTTGTTGCTTAACCACCATGTCGATTTGAAAAAAGAAAACCCTCCCTTCTACCTTGAGCTACACTGGACCCTTGCTTTGAGCGAGCATGAACGCTATCCTTTGGACATGGCTTGGTTCTGGGAGCATACCGAGCCACTGCGATTACCTTTCCCCAACCATTTCTTAACCCTGGACCCCACGGCACACCTGCTCTACTTAGCCGCCCATGCTGTGCTCCAGCACGGTGAAGCGGAAATGGACCCTAAATGGTTGTGTGATATCCACCTTTTAGTGGAGAGGGAGGGAGGACGAATAAATTGGGAGGAGCTGGCAAAGCAAGCGGCCGCTTACCGCTGGTCAGAAGCTCTCCTCAGAGCTTTAAAGCGATGCTCAGACCTATTAGGAACTCAAGTCCCCGAAGAGGCCTTTTTACTTTTGGAGGAAGGCAAAGATAAGGCCATAGCTAAACTTCTGGAGAGGAAAGCCCACCCCAGGCGCAAAGGGGAGAAAGCTTGGGAAAAACTCCTTTCCTTGGATTGGATAGGGAGGCTTGGGCTCTTGCGGGGACTACTTTTACCGACGCCAGCCTTCGTGCGCTGGCGTTACAGGCCAAGTCCAAGCTGGATTTGGCCCTTTTTTTACCCTTACCGATGGTTTGACATCTTGAGGGAAGGGTTTTTCTTGGCAATCCGAGCCATTAAGGCTCGCATCCACTTGAGGGAAAGGTGAAAAGCATTAGCTATTTAGCCATCCCATTAAGCTTTGCCTTGGGGATATTGTTGGCTTGGCTTGTCTGGCCACCGAAAGTGATTGTGACTTGGGAGACGGCCAGTGAGGTTGATACTGCTGGCTTTTACCTCTACCGTTCGGATTCCCCTTCCGGCCCCTTCATCCTCCTCAACACAACTCCTATCCCTGCCCAAGGCGATCCCCTTACCGGCGCTTCTTACCAATTTGAGGACCGGACGGTGAAGTGGGGGCGAGTGTACTTTTACCGGCTGGAGGAGTTAGAGCGCAGCGGCGGCCGGAACCAGTATCCAGAAGTTGCAAAAGTGCGGGCTGGAGCAGGATGGGGCCTCGCTCTTGGCTTTGGGGTACTGGCAGCAAGCTTGGCATGGTTAGGGCTGGCTGTAAAAGCGAGGTGAGCCTTGAAGTGGATATTGCAAGTAAGCGAAGTATCTCTGGCTGTAGAAGGCCCTGAGAAATGGGTAAGGTCATTAGCCGAAGCATGGGGTAGGTGGGAAGGGCTTCTTCCCGATTGGGTTGTGCGCTTTGAGCCAGACGAATCCTTGCCTGAGCCAAGGCTTCCCCTTTTCCAGGCTCAGCCTCGCTTTGAAAATGGGCTCTGTTATCTTGAAGCACCTGGCTTTGAGGGGCGAATCCTCCCTTCTCAAAGGGAAGCACGCCTGAGAGCCAATCCTTCAGCCTCCTTAGGTGACCTCACTTATTTCTTGCGCACTGCTTTTGCCCTCTGCGCTTTTGAGCAAGGAGCACTGCTCTTCCACGCCGCAGGCGTAGTCCACCGCAATTCCGCTTGGGCCTTCTTCGGCCCTTCAGGCAGCGGGAAGACCACGCTGGCCCGCCTATCCCAGGGCAAAGAAGTCCTGAGCGATGACCTAATCCTTTTGAGCAAAGGGCGAGTGGGCTGGGAAGCATGGGCAACCCCTTTCAGCCTTTGCCGCGGTAAGAGAATGGCGGCCCCTCTCAAAGCGCTAATCCGCTTGGTCAAAGCCCCGGAAGATAAAGTGATGCCCCTACCACCGGCCATAGCCTTGGGTGAATTGGTCGCCAGCTCACCGGTCGTCAATGCCGATCCCTCCCGCCTGCCTGGCCTCTTTGCTCGCTGGGAGGAAATCATGACCGAAGTGCCAGTCTGTGCGCTTCGGTTCCGCAAAGCCGATTCCTTCTGGGAGGTGATAGATGCTGAGTTTGGATGACATTCTGGCCCCTACGCCCGGCATCCTTTCGCGGCAGAGTGGGGAAGAGCTGGTTGTTGTCCTCCCAACAGAAGGCCGGTTCTTCGTCCTCAATCGCACTGGCGCGCAAGTGTTCCAGATGATAGACGGTTGCCGGACGCTGGGTGAGATTGCAGAAGCGATGAGTCAGGAGTACCAGATTCCACCCGAACGCGCTGGGCAGGATGTGCTGGCCTTGGCTGTGAAACTTTTGGAGCGCGGCG
>CAYOIS010000182.1:0-4060 GCA_964404055.1 uncultured Anaerolineae bacterium
TAAACAGGCTTTTTGAATGGCTCATCAGCCCCGCAGAACCTTTTGTTTTGCCTCAAATCATGTCAGTTAGTATAATTTGCTCAACTTTAAGCGGAGGCTTAGAGCATGCCTGTAGACTATGCCAGTGAGATATCGGCCAAGTTAGAAGACCCTGAAGGCTTGGAGAAGCTTTACCGCCAAGCCTTGAAAAGGGGGGAAAGCAGCCTCTTTGCCAAAGCAGTGGATGAGCTCTTTTCCGCAAACCCTCAGAACCTCTTGCTTGCCGCTTGGCATTACCGGCTCAGGGAGGAAATCACCCCGGGCGCAGCTATCGGCCGGTTGCCCTCCCATTGGCTTTACGCTGCGCTATTAGCCATACCCTGCGGGTTCATCTTTTGGTTGATATCGGATTACCGATTGACAGTTCGCCAGCAAATTCCCCTTTTCATCCTCTACTGGGCGCCGATTTGTGCGGCCTTCGTTCTCCTTTACCTCTTCTTAACCCACCGCCAGTTCCTCAACCGCTTCGTCCTCTTAATTGTTGCCTTGGCTTTGGCCAGCTCCTGGGTTTACTTTGCCGATTTCCTCATAAAGAGGGAAATCTTCTGGAAGCAATACCTCAACCTTGGAGCAATCCACCTAATCCCCCTCGCCTGGGCAGCTGTAGGTCTTTACGTCCTCAAGGGTCAAGACAACGTGGAAAGCCGGTTCGCTTTCTTGGCCAAATCCTTGGAAACCTTAGTGATGGGGGGATTAATGGGCATAGTCCTTGTGATATTCACTGCCATTTCTTTTGGCCTTCTCTCCACCCTTAACCTTTACCTTCCTGAGTCAATTGGCCGGATTTTCTATATGGGGGGAGCAGGTTGCATCCCAGTGCTGGCGGTGGCCTCAATCTATGAACCCCTGCGTCGCCTCCAGGAGCAGAATTTTGCTGGCCTCTTCCGGTTCACTACTCTCCTTCTTCGCATTTTCCTCATCCCCTCAATCCTGGTCCTAGTCGCCTACATAGCTTTAATCCCCTTCAATTTTACGAAGCCATTTTTCCACCGTGAAGCCCTCACAACTTACAACATCACGCTCTTTGCAGTAATAGGCCTTCTCCTCTGGACTGTACCGGTGAGGAAGGAAGAGATTTCCGAAAGCCTTAGCCGGTGGCTCAGGCGCGGGCGCATGGTCCTGGCCATCTTAGCCATAATCGTAAGCTTGTATGCTCTCTCGGCCATAATTTACCGCACCTGGTGGGATGGCTTGACCCCGAACCGCCTCACAGTGATAGGGTGGAATGTTCTGAACACGGCCCTGTTGGCAATACTTCTCTGGCGAGAGGGCAAAGCTGGAGAAGAATGGATTGACGCTGCTCACAAGACTTTCGCTCAAGCGATGCCAGTTTATGCCGTATGGAGCCTTCTGCTCTTACTGGCCCTGCCATTAATTTTCATCGGAGGGTGAAAAATGAACCGAGGGCTTTACTTTGAGGATATAGCTGAAGGGATGAGCGTCCGCTCTCCAGGGCGGACCATAACCGAAGCAGACATAGTCTTATTTTCAGCTCTTTCGGGGGATTGGAACCAGCTCCATACCGATGCCGAATATGCCAAATCCACGCCATTTGGTGAGAGGATCGCCCATGGCCTTCTGGGCCTTGCCGTCGCTTCTGGCTTGGCTTCCCGCCTGGGCTTTTTGGAAGGGACGGTAGAAGCTTTCCTCAGCCTGGATTGGAAATTCAAAGCACCGATAAGGATTGGGGATACGGTCCATCTTGAGGCCTCCGTGGCCCGGAAGAGGGAAATGCCTGGCCTGGGGGGAGTTGTAGTATTTGACGTAACTTTGCTCAACCACAAAGGGGAAGTGGTCCAGAAAGGGCAATGGACAGTATTAGTGAAAAAGAAACCTTAAAGGAGGAGGTTGGCCATGGACCTTTACGGGAGGGATTTGATTTGCACTCAAGAATGGAGCCTGGAAGAACTTTGGGCTGTCCTGGACCTGGCAGCTAAGATGAAGAGGGAGAGATTTTCCCCTCGCTGGAGCGAAGCACTTAAGGGTAAGACCTTCCTCATGTTCTTCTACAACCCATCCGTCCGCACCCGCATCTCTTTTGAAGCAGCCGTAACTGAACTTGGAGGCCATGCCCAATACCTCGTCCCCGAAACCATGCGCTTGAAGACCGAAAAGACCGCGGGTGAAACGGTTGAGGATGCGGCCAAAGTCATGAGCCGCTACGCTGCAGGCCTCGGCATCCGAATCCTGGAGGACAAAATCCCTTACTATGGAGCTGGCGATGAGCTCATAAGGGAATATGCCTATTATGCCGACATACCAGTTATCAACATGGCAGATGACAAATTCCACCCTTGCCAGGGCTTGGCCGATGTAATGGGATGGATGGAATGGTGGGGGAAAGGGGTAGGTAAGCCCCTTGACCCCGAATCAATCCGGGGCAAGAAGCTTCTGGTGATTTGGGGGCATGGTGCCTTAGCCCGCTCATGGTGCTCGGTCCAGGAAGCGCTCCTAATAGGCTCTCGCTTCGGCATGCACGTAACCTTAGCCTACCCCGAAGGTTACGACCTGGACCCAGAGGTGATTGAGCAGGTCAAGGCCAACTGCCAAGCTAACGGAACTGAGTTTGAGATTGTCCACGACCCCGTCTCAGGCTACGAAGGGGCACATGTGGTCTACTCCCGCAACTGGATGAGCCCTCAAGCCTACAGGGATGGGGTCTTCCACAAGCAGGAGGAGATAGAGAAAGCCCTCCGTTACACCGAATGGATATGTGATGAAGAGAAGATGAAGCGCACGGCCAACGCAATCTTCACCCATCCCATGCCTGTGGACCGGGGGCATGAAGTTACGGACGCGGTAGCCAGTGGCCCTCGCTCTTGCATTTACGACGTAGCCGAAAACCGACTGCATGTCCAAAAAGCCATAATGGTCCTGACCATGGCCAACTGGTAATGCCCACCGCCCACGAAGAATCTAAGGGGCTTCGCCCCTGGCGGGGGGTGTCCCCCATAAAACTAAGGGGCAAGTTACTAACTTTTGTGAGCTCATATTGAGTGGAACTCAAAACGCTGATTAACCTTCAGCCAGCGGGGGTGGGCTAAAATCTCTTTAGGAGGGATGTAAAATGGGCAGAAAAGGATTGGCAGTAGTAGCTATCGGTGGAAATTCCTTGATAAAAGATCCGCAACATCAAACTGTACCCGACCAGTTCGCCACAGCTTGCGAGACAGCTTGGCACATAGCCGGGATGATTGAAGAGGGCTGGGATGTAGTCATAACCCACGGGAATGGCCCCCAAGTAGGCTTCATCCTCCTGCGGTCTGAACTTGCTCGCCACGTCCTTCACCCTGTCCCGCTTGACTCTTGCGGGGCCGATACTCAGGGAGCAATCGGTTACATGCTCCAGCAATGCCTGTACAATGCTTTCCTCAAGAAAGGGATGAAAAAGCAAGCGGTAACGGTTGTAACTCAAGTAGTAGTTGACCGGAATGACCCCGCCTTCCAGAACCCTACTAAGCCCATTGGCCCCTTCATGAGCAAAGAGGAAGCCCTGAAGCGTAAAGAAGAAGAAGGATGGGACGTCATGGAAGATGCCGGTAGGGGCTGGAGGAGGGTGGTCCCTTCCCCTTACCCCTTGGAAATCGTAGAGCTTGACGCCATAAAATCGCTCGTGGACCAGGGCTTTGTGGTGATAGCCGTAGGTGGGGGAGGTATACCAGTTATAAGGCTGGATGATGGCTCCCTCAAGGGGGTTGAGGCTGTGATTGATAAGGACTTGGCCTCAAGCCTATTAGCAGTTGGGATAAAGGCTGACCTTTTCCTCATAAGCACGGCGGTGGAGAAAGTGGCCTTGAACTATAAGAAGCCCAACCAGGTTTGGCTTGACCGGATGACTTTGGAGGAGGCTAAGCACTACTACGATGAAGGCCATTTCCCACCAGGGAGCATGGGTCCGAAGATAAAGGCCATAATAAGCTACCTGGAAAAAGGCGGGAAGAAAGCCATAATCACCAGCCCAGAAAACATAACTCGGGCTCTGAGGGGCGAGACGGGAACCCACATCGTCCCCTGAGGCTTT
>CAYOIS010000183.1:0-3965 GCA_964404055.1 uncultured Anaerolineae bacterium
AGGAACCAAGGGGCTTTGCCCACTGCCAAACGTGAGGAAGTGCAATGCGCCAAGCCTTTACAAAAACCGAACTACTAAGAAAATTCCTAAGCGAACTCGGAAGCCTTTTCCTCGCTCTATCTTTGGCTATCTTCATCTGGATAATAGCCGAAAACGAAGAAAACCCAGTTATTCGCCAGAATTTCCCCCAAAAGATACCCTTGGAAATAGTTAACCTATCACCCGACCTGGCAATAGTCGGCAATTTGCCCAAAGAAGTAGAGTTAACCGTTGTAGCCCCCTCCACTAAGTGGAGCTCCCTCACCTCTGAGGACTTCAGAGCCTGGTTAGACCTAAAGAACAAACCGCCAGGCCGATATGAACTGAATGTTATGGCCAGCTGCTTGGTAAAGGGGGTAAAAGTCATAGAAACAAGGCCCGGGAAAGTAACGCTAACCCTGGAAGAGAAAGACGAAAAAGAAATGCCCATAAAGGTCAAAGTCCTGGACTTGCCCCCATTGGGCTATTACATCTCAGGCTCGCCCCAAGCGGAACCCACAACTACCAAAATCTCCGGCCCGAAATCTCAAGTGGCAAGAGTAAAAGAAGTTATAGCTGAAATTACCGTTGGAGGAAGCAGAGAAGGCTTCTCCCGAAAGGTAGCACTTAAAGCCATAGACGTCAACGGCGATGAAATCCCAGGAATAAAACTGGAACCAGCAAACACTTTGATAACCGTAAACATAGTGCAGAGAGCAGGCTTCAAAGACGTTTCGGTACTCATAAAACTTGAAGGCCAACCCGCTTCTGGCTTCAGGATAAGCAATGTGTCAGTCATCCCTTCAACGGTGACCCTCATGGGCTCCCCGGCCACAATTGAAAAAATCCCAGGCTATGTGGAAACTGAGCCGGTTAATATAAAGGGGGCTAAAGAAAGCATCTCCAAGCAAGTCAAACTTAACCTTCCTGAAGGAATATCAGTCCTTGGAGAGCCCAATGTCTTGGTTTCTGTGGAAATAAAGCCGGTTGAAGGAGGGATAACCCTGGAAAAGAAAGTGACCGTTCAAAGCCTGCAAGCTGGCCTTAAAGCCTCAGTAGCCCCCGAAACTGTGCAGATAATCCTGGCAGGGCCTTTACCCCTCTTGGCAGAACTAAAGTCGGAAGACGTCCAGGTAATCGTTAACTTAATAGGGCTTGGCCCAGGCACCTACAAACTGAGGCCAGTAGCTTCGGTCCCAGAAGGGGTAAGGGTGGAAAGCATAATCCCCGAAACACTGGAAGTGGTTATCTCCAAAAGCTTCTAAGGAGGGGAAGCTGTGAAGCTTTCAATCATAATGCCCGTTTATAACGAAAAAGCCACCATAAGGGAAATCCTGGAACGCGTGAGGGCCGTAGATGTAGGAATGGAAAAGGAAATCATCGTGGTGGATGATGGCTCTAAAGATGGGACCAGGGAAATACTCCGGGAAGAGGAAAGCCGTGGGGATATAAGGGTCCTGTACCACGAGAGAAACTTAGGCAAAGGCGCTGCCGTGAGGACAGGAATCGCCTCCGCTACCGGCGATTTCGTAATAATCCAAGACGCCGATTTGGAGTACGACCCCCAAGATTATCCAGCCTTACTCAAGCCCCTATTGGAAGGGAAAGCAGAAGTGGTCTACGGTTCGCGTTTCCTCAGTGGCTCTGGCTCTTCAATGATATCCTGGCATCGCTTCGGCAATAAATTCCTTACCGCTGTGACCAACCTCCTTTACGGTTCATCCCTAAGCGATATGGAAACCTGCTACAAGGCCTTTAAAGCTTCGGTCATCAAATCCATCCCCTTGCGCTCCAATCGGTTTGAAATTGAACCGGAAATAACAGCCAAAATACTAAAACGCGGCTACAAAATCCTGGAAGTTCCAATCCGCTACAGGGGTCGGGAATTCCATGAAGGCAAGAAAATTTCGTGGAAAGATGGGTTCAGTGCTATCTGGACCCTTTTAAGATACCGATTAGCCGAGTAGGGGGGAAAGATGTGCGGAATAGTAGGCTACATTGGGCCAAAAGAGGCCAGCACCATAGTCTTTGAAGGGCTTAAACGCTTGGAATACCGAGGCTACGACTCAGCCGGGTTGGCCGTCTTGGAAAAAAACGGCCAAATCGCCATCAGAAAGGAAGTAGGCAAGCTGGTCAACCTGGAAAAGCTCCTTAGGGAGCAGCCCATTTCTGGTAACTTAGGCATAGGACACACCCGTTGGGCAACCCACGGCAAGCCTTCCCGCTACAACGCTCACCCTCATACCGATTGCTCCGGTAAAATAGTAGTAGTCCACAACGGCATAGTGGAAAACTTCTTGCCACTCCGCCTTCGTCTCATGGAAGAAGGCCACGAGTTCACCTCTGAAACCGATTCTGAAGTAATCGCTCACTTAGTAGAAAGCTTCGTTGAAAAGGGAGATGACCTCGTTACCGCTACCCGAAAGGCCCTATTACAACTCAAGGGAGCGCAAGCGATCGTCATCATGAGCACCTTGGAACCGGATAAAATAATCGCGGCAAGGCTTGGAAACGCCGGCGGAATCGTGGTGGGAATCGGGGAAGGGGAGATGTTTGTAGCCTCCGATATGCCAGCAATCTTGGAGCACACCCGGAGGATGGTTTTCCTTGAAGACCAAGAGATAGCCGTTGTAACCTCGCAAGGGGCCTATTACATGAAATTGGACGGCCAGCTTCTGACTAAGGAAGTCCATACCATACCTTGGGACCCCGTGGCCGCTACTAAAGGGCCGTATCGGCACTTCATGCAGAAAGAGATTTACGAGCAAGCCAGGACGCTGATTGATACACTCCGTGGCCGAGTTGACTTTGAGGAAGGTAAGGTCCTAATGGATGACTTCGGGATATCCCCTGAAGAGCTCAAAAGCTTTAGGCGAATGGCTATAGTGGCTTGCGGCACCTCCTATTATGCCGGCCTCGTGGGCAAGTTCCTCTTTGAAAAACTGGCGGGAATCTCTGTGGAAGTAGATTATGGCTCGGAATTTCGCTACCGTGACCCCATCATTGGCCCTGATACCCTTGTCTTAGTTATAACCCAATCAGGGGAGACGGTGGATACCTTGGCTGCGATGGAGGAAGCGAGACGAAAGGGGGCCAAAATCGCTGCTATAGTCAACGTAATCGGTAGCCAAGCCGCCCGCTTAGCCGATGGAGTCATTTACATGCAAGTAGGTCCAGAAATAGGGGTAGCCTCCACAAAAGCTTTCACCGCTTCCCTGGTTGACCAGTACCTATTAGCCATTCATATGGGAGAAATACGTGGGGTATTGAGCCGGGAACAAGCTCGTTCCCTTTTGGATGACCTCATGAAGTTGCCAACACTGGCCGGAGAAGTCCTCAAACACGGCAATGAATATCAAGAGCTGGCTCAAAAGTTCCACGATAGGGAACATTTCCTCTACTTGGGTAGGGCTATCAATTACCCTGTGGCCTTGGAAGGAGCTTTGAAACTTAAGGAAATTTCCTACATTCACGCTGAAGGCTACCCCGCTGGCGAGATGAAGCATGGCCCTATAGCTCTCATTGATGAGGAAATGCCGGTTGTAGCCATTGTTACCAAAGACCACGTTTACGACAAGATGGTAAGCCAAGTGGAGCAAGTTAAAGCCCGTGGGGGAATTGTCATTGCAGTGGCAACTAAAGGGGATGAGCAAATAGCCCACAAAGCTGATTACGTCCTTTACGTTCCTCCAACCCCTTACCTACTTTCCCCTGTTATAAACGTTATCCCCCTCCAGCTCTTTGCCTATCACATGGCTGTGAGGCGTGGGTGCGATGTAGACCAGCCCAGGAATTTGGCCAAGAGCGTGACAGTGGAATAGCCACCTGCGTCATTGCGAGGGTGCGAAGCACCCGAAGCAATCTCCTCCGATTGTTGGGGATTGCTTCGCCCCCATTCGGGGGCTCGCAATGACATTTTGCGTCGCCCTCCTGGACCCTTATACCCC
>CAYOIS010000184.1:0-3936 GCA_964404055.1 uncultured Anaerolineae bacterium
TTGGATGAGTTCGTGGGCCAGGAGCATATAATCGGCCCAGGGAAAGTCCTGCGCCGGGCCATTGAAACCGACCGCCTCTTTTCCAGCCTCATCCTCTGGGGGCCACCAGGAACAGGCAAAACTTCCTTGGCTATGGTTATTGCTAACGCTACTAAAAGCCACTTCCAAAGCCTCAGTGCGGTCCTGGCCGGGGTTAAAGACCTACAGCGCATCATTGAAGAGGCGAAAGCACGCCGCACTGCCTTCGGCCAACGCACTATCCTACTTGTGGACGAAATCCACCGCTGGAACAAAGCCCAGCAAGATGCCCTTTTGCCCCACGTGGAGGATGGAACTATCATCCTGATAGGAGCTACCACTGAGAACCCTTACTTTGAAGTAATCCCTCCTCTGGTAAGCCGCTCCCGAGTCTTCCAACTCCGCCCCCTCACCGAGGAGGAGATTGGCATTATCTTGAAGAGGGCATTGCAAGATAAGGAGCGGGGTTACGGCAACCTTAAAGTTGAAATCTCCCCTGAAGCCTTGGAACACTTGGCCAGAGTAGCTGGTGGTGACGCCAGGGTGGCCCTCAATGCTTTAGAGTTAGCTGTTGAATCCACACCTCCTGACCCAGATGGCGTAATCCGGATTGACTTGGATGTAGCCCAGGATGCCATTCAGAAAAGGGCCATCCGTTACGATAAAGAAGGGGATGAGCACTACGATACAATAAGCGCTTTCATAAAGAGCGTGAGGGGTTCGGACCCCGATGCTTCCCTTTACTGGCTGGCTAAGATGGTCTACGCTGGCGAAGACCCTCGCTTCATAATGCGCCGCCTTTTAATCCTGGCCGCAGAAGACGTTGGCCTGGCTGATCCCCAAGCCATAGTGGTAGTGGCGGCCTGCGCCCAAGCTTTGGAATGGGTCGGCTTACCCGAAGCCCAGTATCACTTGGCCCTTGCCACTCTCTACTTGGCAACAGCCCCTAAATCCAACAGCGTAGGAGCCTACTTTGAAGCCCTCAAGGAAATTGAAGAGCACGGTGCTGGAGAAGTCCCCCTACACCTCAGGGATTCCAGCCGCGATGCCAAAGCCCTTGGTCACGGAAAAGGCTACCTTTACCCCCATGCCTTCCCCGAACATTGGGTCCCTCAGCAATACCTCCCCGAAGGGGTGAAAGGCGGCTGGTTTAAACCATCAATGCAAGGCTACGAGAAAGTCATAGCTGAAAGGATGAGGAGGTTAAAATGCTCCGAGCAAAAATAGCCCTTTGCCTTGCGGTTGCTCTCCTTTTAGTTCCCCTTGTGGCCGAAGCATCCCCGTCTCCATCCCCTTGGGTTTGGACTGGCCTTTATTTCAATAACCCCAACCTTTCCGGTAGCCCAGCCCTTGTCCGCCAAGATTCCGAGATAAACTTTGATTGGGGGACAGGCTCGCCAGACCCTTCAATCCCAACCGATAATTTCTCGGTCCGCTGGTTCGCTGTAGCCAGTCTTGACGCCGGAAGGTATCGCTTCACCATAACCGTGGACGATGGAGTCCGCTTCTGGGTTGATGGTGACTTATTAATTGATAGTTGGAAGGACCAGCCTGCCACAACTTACACTGCCGAGAAAGAGCTCTACGCCGGGAACCACGTCTTTGTCCTGGAATATTACGAACATGCCGGCTTTGCCGTCATTAAACTAACCTGGGAAAAGGTCACAGCCCCTACCCCTGGGGTCTGGCTTGGGGAATACTTCAACAACAAGGAATTGGCTGGCTCGCCCGTCTTTACCCGCCAGGACCCAGCTATAAACTTTGATTGGGGGACTGGTTCCCCTGACCCTCGCCTTCCCTCTGATGGCTTCTCCGTCCGTTGGACTGCTGACATATTCTTCAGTCAGGCCGGAAATTACACCTTCTATGCCCGCACTGATGATGGTGTGAGGGTATGGCTGGATTCTCTACCCCTCATTGATGCCTGGTGGGACCAGCCAGCCACTACCTACTCTGTGACCCGTTACGTAAGTCGTGGCACCCACAGGATTGAGGTCCGTTACTATGAAAACACAGGGTTTGCTACCATAAAGTTTTGGTGGACCCCTGGACCCACCCCGCCTGGCGCTGCCATAATAGTGGACGAGCTTGACCCCGGTTTCACGTGGGGAGGGCCATTGAGAGGACGCCACAGCGCTTCCGTAGGCTATGGGGGTCACATGTTCTGGACTCGCAATGCTACTTACAACTTGGAAAACTACGGGATTTGGAAGCCTTCATTGCCCCGGCCAGGCTATTACGAGGTCTTCGCTTTCATCCCAAAACAGTATGCCAACACTACCAGAGCCCGTTACCGCATATTCCACGCTGGCCAGCGCCACGACAAAATCGTCAACCAAGCCCTATATGCCGATAAGTGGGTAAGCCTTGGGACTTATTACTTCAACGCCCAAGGCAATGAGTTCGTTTTCTTGGGAGATAACACAGGCGAGCCTTACCTAAGCCGTTTGATAGGCTTTGATGCCATAAAATTTGTGCCCAAATGAGGAGGAAAAGCCATGAGAAGGCTCAAGTGGTGGGATTACATCACGATTAACATCTATTGGCTTGGCCTGAACATCGCCTCCGGAAGCTTAACCCCGATAATCCTGCCTTTCCTTGTGGCCAAATTTGTCCCGCCCGAGGTAAAAGGCACTTACTTGGCCTACATAAGGGTAGCAGGCTTGGCCGTAGCCATGATGATTCAGCCTATGGCTGGCCTCCTGAGCGACCGGAACACTTCCCGTTGGGGCAAAAGGAGGCCTTTCATCTTCGTAGGGACGATTCTGGATTTGGTTTTCTTGACCATCATAGCGCTGGCTAAGGATTACTGGACCCTCTTTGTTGGCATACTCCTCTTGCAGTTTTCCTCCAACATTGCTCACGGCGCTCTCCAAGGCCTAATTCCCGACCTTGTCCCGGAGGACCAGAGGGGAAGGGCTTCTGGGGTTAAAGCCATCATGGAGCTGCTGCCCATCCTTATCGTCACATTCGTGGGGCCTCTGGTGGAGAAGGGGTACCTCTGGGGTGCCATAGGCTTCATAATGTTCTCCTTCGCGGTGACCATGGCCATAACTGTGGCCTTTGTGCAAGAGGAGCCTCTACGGGAAAAGCCGATAGAGCCCTTGGCCGAGCCCCTCCTCAGGCTTGTAGCCCTAACCGCCATATTCGTAACGATAACTCAGATTTCCCAGAGGGCTGTTGGATGGGTTGGAGGAAAAACGGGAGCGGTGGGCCTTGGCATCCTTGCCGTTGGGCTGGCTGGGCTTTTAGCTATGGCTGGTTCCATAATTATCGGAGTCTACTTTGCGGCAAGGGTTGGCTTAGGGCGAGAGGCCCTCTTCCATTCTGGCTTCATCTGGTGGGTGATAAACCGCTTACTTTTCCTGGCCGCACTTGGTTCCATCCAAGGCTTCGCCCAATACTTCCTGGCTGATGTCCTAAAGGTCAAAAACCCAGCCACCCTTACAGCCATCCTTATGGCTGTTGTAGCTATATTCCTCTTGCCTTCTGCTCTTGTAAGTGGATGGCTATCGGACAGGATAGGCAGGTTCAAGCTTGTGTTAGCTTCTTGCTTAATAAGCGCCCTGGGAACTTTCCTCCTGCTTCTATCCCCTAATGTCCCCATGGTGATGGTAAGTGGGTGCATAATAGGCATAGGAGCCGGTATATTCATGGCCACCAACTGGGCTTTGGGGACGGACATTGTGCCTCCGGATAAGGCTGGGCTTTTCCTTGGCATATCCAACTTGGCCGGGGCTGGTGCGGGGATAGTGGGGGCAGGCATAGGCGGCCCCATGGCTGATTTCTTTAACTTGGCAAGGCCTGGGCTGGGATGGCTTGTAATCTATGCCTTGTACGGTGCACTCTTAATCCTGGCCGCCCTCACCCTTTACCGAGTCCGGCCGCCAGCGAGAAGGGAGGTGAGCTGAAGCTGAG
>CAYOIS010000185.1:0-3889 GCA_964404055.1 uncultured Anaerolineae bacterium
ACTTTTTCAATCATGGCCAATTTTCCGTTTGAACCATTCAATTGTCAGCCGTAGGCCTTCCTCCAAGGAGACTTTGGGCTCCCAGCCCAGAATTTTCTTAGCTTTAGTTATGTCTGGCTGGCGCAATTTAGGGTCATCAGGCAGAGGAGGCTTGAACACTATCCCTGCTTTGTTCCCAACCATCTCGTTTATTAAGTGGGCCAGGTCTATTACCCGCATCTCGTTTGGGTTGCCGAGGTTGACAGGCTCTACTTCGTCGGAGAAAAGGAGCCTGTAGATGCCTTCTACCATGTCGTCTATGTAGCAGAAGCTGCGGGTTTGCTGCCCATCACCATAGACTGTCAATGGTTCACCCCTTAAGGCTTGGCCGATGAAATTGGGGATTACCCTACCATCGTCAAGCCGCATCCGTGGGCCATAGGTATTGAAGATTCGGGCTATCCTGGTCTCCAATCCATGGTAACGATGGTAGGCCATGGTTAGGGCTTCGGCGAAGCGCTTGGCTTCATCGTAAACCCCACGCGGGCCTATGGGGTTGACATTTCCCCAGTAGCTTTCGGGCTGGGGATGGACCAGGGGATCGCCGTAGACTTCAGATGTAGAGGCCAATAGGAAGCGTGCCCCTTTTGCCTTGGCCAACCCCAAAGCTTTATGAGTCCCCAATGCCCCAACTTTTAGGGTCTGGATTGGATATTTCATGTAATCCACAGGACTGGCCGGGGAGGCAAAATGCAGTATAGCATCAATTGGGCCAGGCACGTAAATGAAGTTGGTGACATCGTGCTTTATGAAGAGGAAACGCTCATTTCCGAAAAGGTGAGCTATGTTATCGGGCGAGCCTGTGAGGAAGTTGTCTAAGCCGATGACCTCGTGCCCTTCCTTGAGGAACCTATCGCACAAATGAGAGCCTATAAAGCCCGCTGCTCCGGTTATTAAGATGCGCATTTTACTCTCCTTTAGCTATGAATTGAGTCTCTACCGTTGCTTCTTCTTCCAAAGTGAAGCCCAAAGCCATGGCCTTTTTCCCAAACCTGATTAGGGCCTGTTTGCGGCCGTTCACCCATGCTCCTCCTTCTCTCCAACCCTCTGGAAGCACAAAGATGAGTTTGCCGAATTGAACGCCAGGCTTCTTGAGGTGGAACCACATCCTCAATTCCTTACCCACTATTACTCGCTCCACTTGCTTTATCTCCACCCCTCCCTGGGTTATGTGGAAAGTGGAGGAAAGGAGCTGCGGCTCAGGTAAGCATGGCCTTATGCCCAAGAGGACGGTCTCATGTGGTTGGTGTCTCCTCAAGGTGATGGTTCCCTCGGTCGTTCCGAGGTAGAGCCCACGCCAGTAGCTGTAGAGATGGTATTGACCTGGGGGTATCCCCAGTTCTTCCAGGGTCAGGGTAGTGGTTACAGTCCTATCGCTCCAGTTCACAATCCCAACTACCCACCATTTGTCCCACGGCCTTTCAATCTCCATCACCATGATGGAAGGTTTCTCCTGCCGGAAGAGGTCAATGGTCCGGGCGCTTTCGGGGCAAGGTGGGAGTATGCGGCGTAGGTATTTGAGCCGACCGCGTCTCAAGGATAGTAGATTATCGCTATCCACTACTGCCCCACCGCTTAGCCCCACAATGCTTACTAAGGTCCGAACTTCATTCAAGACCAAGTTTGATTGGTCATCACGGGTTCGGATTAGGATGCAATCGGGGTCATTGGCCCAGAGGCGGCGATGGAAGAAGTAGCGGGTCATGGCGTTGCGGATGGAGTTCTCGGCTGAAGGGGAGGTTAAATCCCGCCAGAATGGGTGCCAATCGGGGTGGACGTCGGGACCTATGCGCATGGCATCCACAATGCCGATGGATGGGCCCAGAGGGGCTCCGCATCCCAGGATGTAAACATCATCACCTACGCTTTCCCTTATAGCTTCAAGTCCACGCCTAAGCGCTTCAGCCCTGGTTAGGCGAGGGTTGTGTCTTTGCCCAGGCATGGCTCCAGCAAAGAGGAAATCAAGCTTGAAGAACTCGTAACCCCAACCTTTGTGGAGAATGGCAAATAACTCCCTGAGCCAGTCCTGGACCTCTGGGCAGGATAGATCTAAGCCGTAGCAAGGGATACCCCAATGTTCCCAAGCCAGGACGGGCTCCCCGCTTTTGTCTTTGAGGACCCAATCGGGGTGTTCGGCTAAGAGGCGGGAATCTTGGGCTGCGGCGAATGGGGCAATCCAAAGGCCAGGCTTGAAGCCTGCTTCCTTTATCTTTTCCGCCAGGTATTTCATTCCCGAAGGGAACTTATCGCTGTTTACCTCAAGCCAATCGCCGATAGCTTGTTGGTAGCCATCGTCCACAACTATGTATTCCAGCGGTAAAGCCAGCTCTTTGGCTTTGCGGATGCACTCCAAGATGTCCTTTTCGGTGTTTTCGCCGTAGAAATAGTACCAAGTGCACCAACCGGTGAAAGGTCGGGAGCGCCTGGCTTTCATTTTATCCCCCCAGAGGGAGGCGTAGGTCTCCGCAAGTTCACAGGGGTCATCGCCATAAGCCAGGACGAGTTCTTCTGAAAGGAGCTTCTCTCCTGGGTAGAGGGGGAAATCATCGGTGTAGATGCAAGCTGAAAGCTTAGACGCTTCCCCGCGGTCGGTAAACTCCAACGCTATCTCTCCGAGCTGTCGGGCTGAGGTGACAAATCCCCAAAGGAGGGAGGGACCTTTAGGTGGAGCGATTACAGTAAACCATTCGCTGCTTAGCCTTTTAGCTCCGGCCAAGGCAAAATGAGGCTGATGCATCCTCCGGTAGGAATCGGTTGCGGGGTCAATGTATAGGCCATCGCTTACCAGCCGGGCAAAGGCTGGCGACCAAGATTGCCATCCATTTTGGTAGAAGCGCCAGGAGGAAATTGGCCCTTTTAATCCCAACCCTTCCCCACTTGCCTCCAAAACCACCATTTTCTTTACGGCCAAAGGCTTTGCGCTTTTATTGGTGACCTCCAGCTTTAGGGTAGTGAAGGCATTTGAGGATATGAGCCACTTCGCTTGAATGAAATTGTCTTCCCCCTCCGGGGCGTGGAAGGTAAGGCAGTGGGTTTCTCCCTCCACTTCGTATTCAATCCTGGAGGTCGCACCTTTTAAGATAGAAGTTGCTGAAGCAATCATCCCTCACACCTTTCAATCCAAAAATTGGATGTAATGGAAGTTGACGTTTTCCGGGTTAGCGTAAACTCCGCGGTACTCAGGGGGGAGGAGGGAGGCAAGGATGTACATGGCTTCGGTGGTCATTTTAGTGAGGTCTCCTCTCTCAATTTTTGGGGGAGGGACGAATTTGAAAGGCTTACCGATGCGGATATGGACTTTGGTTGGGCGTAGTTTCTTTATGTTCTGGAAGAATTTCTCTTGCCCCCAAATTGCCACTGGTAGGATTGGGGAATCGGTCTTAAGGGCTACGTAAGCGATGCCGTCTTTGGCTTTTTGGAGGCGGCCGTGGTGGCTTCTTGTGCCTTCGGGCGCCATGAGTAGGGGTTGTTCCATGGCTAAAGTTTCCAGGGCACGGCGGAGGGCTTCACGGTCAATTTCTCCCCTGCGGATTGGGACAACACCATAGAGGCGGATGAAGAATCCCAGGAAGGGGTAACCGAGGACTTCCCTTTTGGCCATCATGTTTATTTCTCTTGGGGCAAGTCCTCCGATTAAGACTGGGTCCAGAAAGTTTATGTGGTTTATCATGACTATGACTCGGCCTTTTTGGGGGAAATTCTCCCAGCCCTCCACCTTGCAGCGGAGGAAGATTCGGAAGAGCAGTCTAAGGATGAAGTTAAGGATAGGTCTTGCCCTCATGCTTATCCCCCAAAGGTCTGAGAGTTTATCAAATAATACCACAAAATTGCGGGGGAAGCCAATAAAGCC
>CAYOIS010000186.1:0-3834 GCA_964404055.1 uncultured Anaerolineae bacterium
CTAACGATGTAGTTTCACTCCAGGGGCTTACCTCGCCCGTGGTAGCGGTCACAGTGGCCATGTAGACTTTAGGGGAGGGGTTATTGGCATTATCAATACCGCCTATGTAGTAAAGGGTAGCAGTGGTTTCGGAGTGGGGATAGATGACGAGGGCACCGCTGCTGAGGCCGTCTTTTTCAGGGTCGTTAGCTGGACAATTATTATTACCAGCTCCTTGGCTCGGAAGCCAAGAGCTTTCCGGCAATGTAACCCAGGGTTGGAGGGAGCCATCGGGGTTTATGGTTGTGCTGTAGACTTCGCGGCGGCGGCAGCCGTACTGGTCATCTCCACCTACTACGAAGATTTTCCCCTGCCAAGCTACTGCACTCAAGCTACCCAGTGGCACAGGAAGACTTTGGGAATCCGTAACCCACTGGCCACCGTACCAGAGGGGGAGGAGCCTTACTCCTCCTTCGGGGATGAGGGCAGTGAAGTGGAAAGTTCCATCAGCAAAGTCTTCTGTGGAGTCCTCTCGGAGCTTAAGGGCAAAAGAGAAGGAAGAAGAGGGGAGTAGGAAAAGCAAAGCTACGACTAAAAGCAAAGCTTCTGCAAGGAATAAGAAAAGCCACCTTTTCCCGGCCACTTAGTGCCCCCTGAAATAAGCCGGGGTAACCCTCCAAGAGGGCTGCCCCGGCTTAGTTTTTACTGACATACAAGCGGTGTTGAGTTCTTGAGGTAGAGGTTAATATTTTTAACTTCGTAAGCAGGGGAGTTGGAGATTTCAATGGTGGGGAGAGTTTCAAGCGGGTTACCGCCCAGGGAATCGGTAAGGATGTCGTAGCGGAGGCCGTCCCTCTCAAGCCAAGCTGCTATCTGGTATGTTCCAGGCTCAACTCCCATGAACTGGAATGCCCCCGTAGCTGAAGCAGTTGTGGTCCTATAGACCTGGCCGTTCTTGTAGAGGACGACAGTGGCTCCTTCGCCCGGCAGAGGATATTCTTCAACGTAGCAGTTCTCGCTTCCGATGTTCTGGACTCGCTCCGCTATGCTGCGGTAAATCTGCTCCAATTCTTGTGGTCCGGGAGCCACGAAGAAGTGTGGCTTTGAAGGATCGGTATCAGCGGAAGCGATGGCCCTTAGGAGGTCATACTGGAAGTTATCGCCTATGGCTATGGAGAAGACGATGGCCCCAACCCCTCCCATATTTGCTGGCATCTTGCTTATGTTGGCCTGGTTTATGGCATCGTCAATAGCCGGCTGGTTGCACGGAGGGCTTGTTTGCCAGCTGTACCCTGGGAAACCGGTCCACTGCCCGTTGAGGCGAATGTTAGCGATCCCATCGGAGGCCAAAATTATGACTGGCACGTTAGTCCCGCGGTTAGAGGAATTGAACAAGACATCGTTAGCCTTGTTAAGAGCTCCAGCAATGGGGGTTCCTCCATTAGCAGTAAGGTTTTGGATTTTCTGCTTTACTAGGGAGATGTTAGAAGTGAGGCCAACCTCTACTTTACCTATGGCGTAATATCTGCTTGAGGTTCCGGACTCAGTGCAAAGTAAGGGGTAACGCGATGTTGAACCCTCCAATGGGAACGAGACTAAGGCGACTCTGTCGCCTTTGTCAGGCTGGAGGTAATCAACGAAAGTGGAGAGGACCCTCTTAGCGGTTGTGATTTTCCTTTCGCGGCTGGCCCCCTGACCCCAGTAATCGTTCATGCTCCCGGAAATGTCAATCACCAGGACCACATCTACTGGGATGTGTTGGGTTGTAGTTATAACTTGGATAGATTCATTTAGCTTGACGGCCTGGATGGCCACTGTCCCAACTATGTTCTTGTTAGCGGGAGGAGGCGGGGAGCCTTCGCCACTTTTAACTGCACAGACCCCATAAGAAGTGCAGCCAGCCAGGTTGGAGGCTTCCGCCCAACTCTCAAACGTTCCTATTATGACTTTATCGCCTGAGCCGAATTGATTGCAGTTATAGGATGGTGGGTAACCGCTCTTGCCTTTGCAATAAGCCTTAATCTTAAACCGAGCAAAGCCCACTATCTTGTATTTGGTGTTTGCGCCCTGCCCCTGGCTTTGATCGTAAACTATTATGGTCACTGACGAGGGGCGCGTACCATCTATTCGCTTTTGCAATTCCTCTCTTACGCCACTGCCCCAAGTCACGCCAGTAGTTGCATCAACCCATTCCCCCACGCTCCAAAGGCCGCTCCGTGTTGTATCGGCCATGTTCTGGACCAATGTTTGCTCATCCGGGTTCTGGTTCCTCCACCTTATCCATCCGAAGTTTCCAGGGGCTTGCGGGTTACCAGTGTCCCATATTACGTAATCGTAACCGAATACTGGGGTTCCGCCGGTGCTATCAAAAACTGAGTCATTTACAGCGATAGGGAATAGGTTAGAAGCTGAGCAGGAACCGCATACTATGGAGGCTTTAGAGCTGGCCCGTGCCGTTAAGCTCTCAAAGCCGATGATTCGGGCAAAGTATGTGCCAGAGGCTTTATCAGCTTTGACCAAAACACCTCTCGCTTCAGAAGGCGGAGGATTGTTATTGGCTGGAATTAACCCTAAGATGTTGCCATCCTGGTCCAAGTAATAAGCTTCTATCCGGTCATTCTGCCAAGATAGGCCGTTGCGTTCAACGTAATCACGTACGGCCAAGAGGACGTTCTGGTTCGTGACGTTCGGCTGGCTCAACTTGAGGGCACCACC
This sequence comes from uncultured Anaerolineae bacterium, assembly GCA_964404055.1. Lineage (GTDB taxonomy): Bacteria > Chloroflexota > Anaerolineae > SpSt-600 > SpSt-600 > SpSt-600. The sequence goes on from CAYOIS010000186.1 coordinate 2,695, forward strand.
AAGGGCTCCTGCTTCGGCCGCGTTCCTGACAATGCGCTGTTGGGCATAGTAGTTTCCGATGTCTATCACCAGGGCAAAAAGGGCTAACAAGCCTACTATTGCCCCCGCAATAATAAGGATAGATTGACCCTTCTCTCTTCGCATGTTCTCCCCCCTTCATTCAAAGAATGAACCTGCTGCAGCGCTTATCTTTATTGGTTTCATTACTGTAATTTCTTTCCCACTCAGGGGGTCGGGCAAACTCAGGGATAGGAGGTCAAAGTAGTAGGAGACTTTCACCTCAAAGTAACCCCCTGGCATCCTTTGCGATGGAGGTGGACTTATCTGAATTTGCATTGGGTAAGGTTCATTAGTGTTCAGGAAGCCGGCCAAGGTCTTTATGTAATCTTTCAAGGGTTTATCCGGCTGGTCAGGGTGCTGGGCATTCCACTCAGCCAAAGAAAGGGCGTTATCCATCATGTAACTAACTCCAGCTCTGGCCATGTGGTCAACGGTTAAATAAGTATAAAACGCCAGGCTGAAAATGACAAGTCCAATGAGTAGAGCTAAGAAGAGCACTATAACCAAAGCAAATTCCACAAGGGCCTGGCCTTTCATCCTCACTCACCCCTTATAGGCATCGTCACCTGAGCCGTTATCCGGTAACGGTTAGGAAGACCGAAACGGCCAAACCAAGGCAACTCTACCGAACTGAAGAAGGTGGAAAGTTCATACCTTACTTTAACCCTTACCGGCTTCCCTATCCCCACCCCTTGGTCCATCTCTGGAAGGTAAATGGTTAGGTTTCTGGTATCAAGGCCTGCTCCTTGCGCTTCGTAATAAATCCGTGTGTAGTACTGCTCATAATCAGGATCGCCAGCTGGGTTGTATCCCGGCTGTTGAACCCTTCTCAGCCAATCTGGGTGATTGGAAGCATAAAGGCAACCCGCCCGGGCAGCACTCAAGACGTTTAAATAAGCGAAGAAAATCAGGGCAAACTCAAAAAGGACAATCAAAGAAATTATGAGGAAAGCTGCCCCAGCCGTAAACTCTAAAAGGCTTTGTCCCCGCTCTTTGCCTCGCTTCATCATCTTTAATTATACCACAAATTTGGCGAGGAGGCTACTTAAAATTCCAGCCCCACCCTTTAAAGGGTGGGGC
>CAYOIS010000187.1:0-3829 GCA_964404055.1 uncultured Anaerolineae bacterium
TTTTATTTTGGGGGCACATCCCCCAAAGCTCCATGGGAGGGAGCTTCGCCCCCTCCACCCCTGGTTTTTTCCCACCCTCGCTTGCTGATAGTTCGCCAACGCTTTGAGTCCCACTCGTGGCGAGTTTGAAGGGGTTGGCAACTCACCCTTTTTAAGGTTTTGCAGGGGCACATCTTCCAAGCCCCCTGCCAGGGGACGCAGCCACCCACCCCTCCTTTTCTCACCCTCGTTGGCTGAAAGTTTGCCAAGGCTTTGAGTCCCGCTCGCGGTGGGTTTAAAGGGGTTGGTTGCTCACCACTTTTGAGGTTTTATGGGGAGACACTCCCACAACCACTCAGAGGACTTCTTCACCTAATTTTTGAGCTTTCCAGGGGAGCATTCCGTTTCTTGCAGGATTACGCGGCGAAATTGGAGGTCGTCCCAGATTAGGTCATCGTGCTGCCAAGGGGGGATGCGCTTGGTAATTCTTACAGCTATTTCGTTACGGCCTTCTCTGAGTATGCCAGGGGCAATTTCCACAGGGAAGTTCACCCATACCCCTTCCCAGACTTCAGCAGGCAGAGCGGCCACCTCCCTTCCGTTCAGAAACAGCTTGTTCCCTTGCTCATTGCTCTGCATTAGCTCTAAGGTCAAAAGCCAGCATTTTCCCTCGGGCTTGTGGATGTAGAAGGCCCATTCCCAAACAAAGCTTGGGTTGCGCAAAAGGTAGAGTGGTTCCCAAGGGTATGGGTATTCACTGTCTCCAAGGTGCACGGTTTGGTCATGGGCAAGGATTGTGATGCGCTGAGGCGACTGGGGTTCCGGGAGAGGGTCACGACGGATGTGAGAGGAGGTACGGGCTAAAGCTCTGAGCGCTTCCCAGGCTGGCTTCGGAGAACCATCAGGGTTTAGGAGGTTGAAGCCGCGGTAAGCCGGCTCAACCTCTCCGGAGCTTAAGTGCCAGACGGCCATCATTCCGACCCACGGCCAGCGAGAGGCTGCCATTTTTACCGCTTCTACCAAGTAACTAGCTTGTTTCTCAGGGCTGACCTCAGTCCAGGCCCAGCCGTTATAGCCTTCAGTAGTCCAGCCAAACTCTGTAATCCAGACCTCTTTATCGCTATCTCCGTAAGCGACCATGATTTCCCGCAAGTCCTCAAGCCTGGCCATGTTGAGGCCATTGTGAGCGCCGCGGGGGTCATCTGGGGGATAAGCGAAGCCATAAGGGTGGGCTCCCAAGGCATCAAAGTAATCGGCAGCGCCAGCTTCATAAAGTTGCCTGAGGTATAAGCGGTCGTCCATAGCTTCCAGGCTTTTTTCGTTTGTAGGAGCAAGGCCTGCGCTCACAATTACGGCTTTCGGGTCTATTTCCCTTACCGCTTGGGCAGCAGCTTTGAGGAGAGCCGCATATCCTGCGGGGTCGGGCGGGAGGTTACCCCATTCTTGGGCAAGGTTTGGCTCGTTCCAAATGATGTAAGCTTTGACCCGACCCTTGTAGCGCGCTGAAAGTTTGCGCAAGAAATCAGCGTACAGTGCAGGCTCCTTAGGAGGAGAGTTGGGGTGAAGGGTAAAGGAAGCCCAGGCTGGTGGATGGTCAACTCTGAATACAGGGTTAAGCCGGTAGTATTCCATAGCTTGGAGGGCAAGGTCCAGCCCAGCCCAGTTGTATCGGCCGGGATAGGGCTCAATGTCGCGCCAAAGGACAGGGTAAACGACCCAAGTTGCCCCCATTTCCTGAGCTTTCTTAAGGGTATAATCGCGGGCATCCAGAACGTGGACACCGAAACGGATTTTCCCCGGCGAAGGTGGTGTAGGCAGGTTTAGGGTTATAGCTATTAGGAGGAGAGCAACCAATTTCCTCATCGGACCGACCTGTAAATTCCATCCAGGGTGCGGACGAAGATTGTTCCCTTCGGGCTTATGAGCACTTGCCTCACTTCAAGCGGCAACCCTTCTCCGATGAATTCCCATGCGTTCCCACCATCTTGGCTACGAAACAGGCCTAAGTATCTTGTCCCAATGTAGATGACATCGGGATTTCGGGGGTTAAATGCTATGGCCGAGATGGTTACGTCCTGGAAGCCGGCGATTTGCCAGGTTGAGCCGTAATCGTAGCTTATGTATAGGCCTCTTGTAGCTCCAACGTAGATTTGGCCGGCTTTAGTGGGGTGGAAAGCCACGGTCAGAATGCTCTGGCCCTGAAATGGCCCAGGTATTATTTCCCAGGAATCGCCCCGATTGTAGGTTATGTAGAGGTTTTCGGTAGCGCCGGCTAAGAGCGTTCCGGGATTGTTATGGTCATAGGCTAAGCATAGCACTTCATCACTCAGCTTCATCCCTTCCCATATGCTCTTGAAAGTTCGGCCGCCGTCGGAGCTGCGGTAAAGGCGGTCGTAAGAGATGCGAGCGTAGAAATAGTCAGGATTATAGGGGTCTATGAGCAGGGAGGGGACGCTTAAACCGGCCAAGGAGGGGCTTATTGGCTCCCACTTTCCCCCAAGCCATACCCCATGCCCCACGACTCCGATGTAGAAGGTTTTAGGGTCATTAGGGTGAAAAGCAATGCTCTGAACCCCCCAGCCTTCTAAGAGCGGGGCCCAGTTTTCACCCTCATCATAGGAGACATAAAGGCCTTTCCCGGTCATGGCATAGAGAGTATCACCTTGGGGTGAAAGGGCTATCTCTAAAATTAGGGGGCCCCCAGGACCACTCTTAACCTCCTCCCAAGTTGCAGTTTTGCTAATGGCTTTGAACAGGCCATGGATTCCACCGGCATATAAGCCTGAGGGGCCCTCGGCAAGGGTGAAAATGGAAGCGGTAGGGGGAAAACCTTCAAGCCTTTCCCACGAACTTCCCCCATCCTGGCTCCTATAGACACCAAAGCGGCCAAGGGAAGGGTTGGGGTCCTGCTCTCCGGCGTATAGGGAACCGTCGGAAGAGAAGAAAAGGGCGGCAGGGACAGAGAGAGGGGAGTGAAGCTTTTCCCAAGTTTCGCCTCCATCTTTAGATAAAAACAACCCTTCCTTGGCTCCGGCGAAGAATTCGCGGGGTTTTAAAGGATTCGCAGCTAAGGCGTAAACGTGGCGTGCCCCCGATTCCCCCGAAACTTTGCGCCAGCTTAGACCTCCGTCCTCAGTTTTCCATATACCTTGGCCAGCAGTTCCGGCTAATAGGGTAAGGGGGTGAGAGGGATGAGGAAGCAAAGTGAGAGCTGTAGCTTTTAGAGGGTAAAGGGGCTCCCATTGCTTGCCTTTTAGGCGATGGATTGGTGCTTCATCGGGGGAAGCATAAAGTGTCCCATCGGAAGAGAAAGCTAAGGCATAGATTCGGGCAAGGGGTAGCCCTTCCCCCACTTGGTGACAAGAAGGAGGCGTCCCTTCGCATCGCACCACCCCTTCCGAGGTCCCAACGTAGATAGCTTTTGGGTTTGAGGGGTCAAGTTTAAGGGAAAAGGTTGGCCCAGATGGTACCCCCTTTTTTACTGGCTGCCAACTCTCTCCGCCATCTGGGGAGAAGTAAAGGCCGGGGTCGGAGTATACGGCAGCCCATAAACCTGAGGAATTTTCGGCCACTGATAGGACAAAAACTTGGGGTTTAAGGCCGTGGTGGACTGGCTTCCATGGCTTTGGGTGGGAGCAGGCTAAGAGGATTAAGGAGATAAAAAACAAGGGTTGGCAGGCTATGAACTGCCAACCCTTCAGGCGGAGAGGGTGGGATTCGAACCCACGAGGCGCCGTTTTAGACGCCCACGCGATTTCCAGTCGCGCCGATTCGTCCACTCTCGCACCTCTCCACCGCTATTTAAATTATACAGCCTCGCAACCTCCCCGTCAAGTTACAGCAATTGAGG
>CAYOIS010000188.1:0-3801 GCA_964404055.1 uncultured Anaerolineae bacterium
TTTACTCAATCCAAAGGACTCCTGGCCCGCAGACTTCAACGCAGGCTCCGCAGAGGTCGCATTCAAAAGGAACTGGGTAATCTGGGTGGGTAAAGATTACTTGTTCCGGGCATTCCCTTACGCAGGCCATGCAGGCTATGCACTCATTGGGGTCAATGTAGTAGGCGCCCTTTTCGTTCACTTTTACTGCTCCTACTGGGCAGACTTCGGCGCAGGTCCCGCAGTTGGTGCAGGTTTTGACTTCAAAAACCCCCGGGGCGGGGAACTTAGGTATTATGGCCAACCTGGCTTTCTTGGGGTTGTTCACCCCAAATTTTGCCAGGCTGCAGGCTACTAAGCAGGCCTTACACCCGGAGCATTTGGTGCTATCGGCATGAAGGAAAACGGCCATCTCTTCCTCCTACATCTGCAGGTATGCATCAGCATAAATGACCTTGTTCTTGAGGATTTGCACTGTCTTCCATATCGCCACTTGTTCAGGGTCATTCATGTCCACAACTGAGGGGTCCAGGTCTTCTCCGGCAGCCGTAGCATCGTAGAGGGCCAGAAGGAGTTTGCCCACTGGGGTGCTTTCATCGCGCTTTTCAATTATCCGGATTACTTCGTTCTGCTTTTCATCCAGCGGGTCCAAGATAGCAGCATCAAGCCCAGCAGCCATGAGCATAACGAGGTAAACCCTATTGATGAGGCTGCGGTTTTCCTTGGGAACGCGGTTGGAGACGTTTGAGAGGCCGACCACGGTCTTTGGAGGAGGATCGCTCAAAGCCTTGAAGTAGCGGACGGCCTCTACGGCATTGGGGACGTACTCTTGGCAACCGTTTACAGTGAGGACGAGGGGGTCAAGGTAGATGTTCTCTATGGGGACTCCCATCTCTGTAAGGCGAGGGATGAGGATTTCCATGGCGATGTGGGCCCTTTCTTCAGCGCTAACGGGGATTCCAGCTTGGGTCATGGTGAGGGCGATTACAGGCACATTGTATTTAGCAGCCAGTGGACCGATTGAAGTCAAGCGCTCTTCTTCGGCGGAAACGGAGTTTATCATGGCTTTGAGGCCGAGCTCCTGGCACTTCTTCAGGCCGGCCTCAATGGCTTGGGGGTTAGTGGTATCCAAGGAGACTGGAGTTCCAGGCACGGCTTCATCAATTATCTCTATAAGCCAGGGCATGACTTCGTGGCCATCCTTTTTCCGTCGCCCTATGTTCAAGTCCAGCATGTGGGCTCCGCCCTTAACCTGGGCTTTAGCCAGTTCCACAAGGTAATCGGGTTGGCGGTTATCAATGGCTTCACGCACCCTCGGGGAAAGGATTTGTATGTTCTCTCCAATTCGGAAGAGCATTTTACCACCTCCTTGTGGTTTATTGGGAAGGCGCGTACAAACACCGCTTAGGGGAAACGACCAGGCCTTTCTTCTGGAGAGACTTTATGATTTTGGAAACCTCATCACTTTTTAGGCCGGTCATAGCTGCTATATCACCAGGCCGGACTGGTTTACCGGCTTGGCGCATTGCATCTAGGACGATTTGTTCCTTCTCACTAAGCTCAGTCATGGCTACCTCCCTCCTCGGATTTCTCTAATGAGTTTGTCAATTTCAGCTACGCGGGCTTGCTGAGCAAGCCAATACTCAGGGTCCCTTTGGGCATTGAGCTCTTCAACGGTTTTGCCTTGCTGTTCTACCCAAGTGAAGTATTTGAGGTTATGCCAGCGGTTCTTCATTTCCTTAGTGCCTTCAAAAATCCAGTCTAACTTCTGCTTGTGGAAGATGCTGACAAGGCGGACAGCTGCCTCTACTTCATCCATAGGCCCGTATTTTTCTGTAAGCTCTTTCATGACCGAGCGGTAGCGGTCAATGTTATCGGTAAGGATGGTGACTATTACATCATCCCGGCCAAAGCCGTAGAATTTGGCCGTCTTTATTGCTCCCAGGACATTGCACACCCCGGAGATTCCGAAAATCTGGGACATTTTCATGACCTTTTCTTCCGGGATACCATACCTTTCTATCATCACTTTCCATCCGTTTTCCTCAGTGAGTAGCTGCAGGCCCATTTTGCACTCTAAATCATCAATGCACATCAGGGCATCCATGTTCCAGACGTTGTGTATCCAAGTAGCGTGCTTATCGCCTATGCCTTGGATGTCATGGGAGCCGTAGCCATTTAAGGATAAAGTCGGGCACTGGATTGGTTCAAGGCCTACCACTTTGCAATCGTGCCAAACTTGTTTCAGCCTATCCCCGGCCGCGATTGTTCCAGCCGAGCCCATTGCCGAGACGAAGGCTGCAATCCGGCCTTTACCAATCCTATACATTGCAAGCTCTTTGGCCAAATCAATTATTGTGTTTCCGGTGACGTAATAGTGGAACCGGTAATTGCCGAATTCCTCAAATTGGTTGAGGATTCGGATGCGTTCTGGGTCTTGGGCTTTGAGTTCTTTGCATTTATCGTAGATTTCTTTGACGTTGCTTTCAGAGCCGGGGGTTGTGATGTAGCGGGCTCCGTAGGAGCGGATAAGCTCAAAGCGCTCCTTGCTCATCCCTTCGGGAAGGATAACTACACTGTCAAACTTCATTCGGCAGCCCACCCATGCTCCACCAATCCCGTAGTTTCCGGTACTGGGCCAGACCAAAGTGTGGATAGCAGGGTCCACTTCCCCTGTTACCTCTTTCTCCACGAGGATGGAGTAAGCGGCCCCTACTTTGTGGCTGCCGGTGGGGAAGTCTTTGGAGTAAAGGACTACAATCGGAGCCTCAACCCCGGTTAATTCTTTCGGGAGGACTTCGTAATAAATGCGGTTAAGGCCATCGCGCCAAGTGATGTTGAAGAGGTTTATCGGGTCCAGAGGGTCCTGGGTGCGGGCCTCCAATGCTTTCCAGCGGATTTCAGCCTTTATCTTCCAAGGGTGGAGCATTTCTTCATAAGTTGGGCCTATAATCAGCTTCTTTTCACTCATCTTTTCAACCCCCTCTCAGGGGATAACGTTTGCTTTGCGCAGGATTTCTTTCACTGCTTTATATAAGGGTGAAGCTTCGTCCACTTCCACTATCGGCCTCCCCACCAGGTCAAACTCGGCTATTTTAGGCTCTAACGGGAGAGTTCCAATAAGTTCTAACCCCATTTCTCGGATTTTTTCTCTCAATGGTTCGGGTATTTCGCCGTTGACCCTGTTAACCACAAGGTAAGCTTTGCGGATTTTATTCCCCAATTCCTTAGCCAGTTCCACAATGCCTTTGGCGGCCATAATCCCTCTCATTGTAGGGTCGGAAAGGACAAAGAGGAGGTCAACGTTTTGGGTGGTTTGGCGGCTGATGTGTTCCATCCCTGCCTCGTTATCTATGACCACGTAATCGTAATCGCGCTTGAGGCGGTCAATCACGTTGCGCAGGATAGCGTTAGCAGCGCAGTAGCAACCTGGCCCTTCAGGGCGTCCCATAGCGATAAGGTCTACCCTATCACCCTCCACCAAGGCTTTATTAATTCGCAATTCCAAGTAATCGGCTTTAGAGATGCCGGCCTGGAGGGTTCCGCTTTGGATTTGAGCGAGGGTGTCTTCGCGGATGTGGCCTATAGTTTCTTCCAGAGGCATCCCCAGTGCCAAATGCAGGTTGGAGCTTGGGTCGCCATCTACCGCCAGGATTGAACCAGAGGTGTTCTCTTTGAGGCATTTTATGATAAGGGCAGCAAACGTGGTTTTGCCCGTTCCGCCTTTGCCGGCTACTGCAATGGTTATGCCCATAGTTTCTCCTCACCGTAGCGTTCAATGTTAATTTTAGCAGTTAGTCTTGAGGCTGTCAAACGCTTGAA